>CALLLI010000099.1 GCA_938082635.1 uncultured Verrucomicrobiales bacterium | reverse complement strand
GCTGGGAATCAGGGTCCACGTTAGGATGATCTCCTGACCAAATACTGGAATCTGATCGGATCCCGTGAATGAGTGAATGAGCGGCTTGAGGCTGACGTGCATGCCACTGCGATCATTTGCCAGTCGGACTGAGGTGCGGCTCGCTTGATCGACGCGTTCGGCGAAGAGCTATCGCTGTGCCCCGATGACCACACTTTCTTTCTTTTCATGGGCTTCCATGAGGGCAATCACGTCGCCGAGTGAGTAGTTAAACGTTGGATCGTGGCCCAGCTTGTGGATCGCACTGACTTGATAGTCGTTCAAGGCAGAGGCAAAGAGGCCCACGTCGTCGAGCTGCCCATGCCATTCAAGACCGGCATCTCCCGGATTGGCCCCTAGCATCACTTCTTTTGACGCGATGAGGGCGGGTTTGTCTCCGACCCTTACGAGACTGCCATCAATGTAAAGTCTGGATTCCCCAATCCGGTTGGCTTACAGCGACGACGTGATGCCATTCGCTGTCGCTAACGTCGCTGCTGGAGATCGCGCGATTTCTACTTCGAAACTCTAGCTCATCTGGTTTCGCTGAATATTGAAGGTGGAGCTAAGTTCTATGGCAGCACTGTTGTTAGCAGCCCGATGATGCCGCCGAAGACTCCGCCCCAGACGACGAGCCAGCCGAGATGTTGGCGGATCATGTCTTGGATGATGGCTTTGACCATCTCGGGAGTGAGTTCACCCAGGCGACGGGTGACGATGTTCTCGACTTTCTCGATGATTTCTTTGCTGTTGCCTCCGCTAGAGACACTAGCTTGAACGGCTTCCATGAGCTTGGGGGATTCGACGAGGACGCGGATTTCTTGCTCGACGTTCTTTTGAAAGGGCTCTTGGAGCGGGCCCAGGGCTTTGGCTCCGCCGACCATGGCGAGCATGCCACCCATGGGTGAGGCCATGACGGCGTCGGTTAACTTTCCGAACATTTGATCGTAGTCGACTAGGGCAATGATAGGGTCCGGGTCTAGATGGATGGCGGACTCGCCAGACTCTCCTTGAGAGGCGAAGAAGCTCTCCACATTCTCTTCCGTGAAGAACTGATTCATGATGAGGCTGCGGATGCCTTCCTTGAATTCTTCGAACCGGCTGGGAATGACTCCCGAGCCGTAGAGACCTGGCACTTTCTCAAATAGCATGTGCACGGCGATCCAGTTTGTGAAGGCGCCGGAGGCCGCAAAGAGGCCGATGGCGCGGAGTGGAGCGGCCAACGCATGCGTCGCTGGGATGGCATAGCCGATTCCTACGAGTGCGAGTGCGATGAGATTCGTGATCAAGCTCTTGTTCATATGTGGAGTCAGCTACAGAGAACGCTCTGAGTTTCAAGTGCTTTTAGTCTCGCGACGTGCAGGCGTTTCGGTGAAGACTGGTGAGATGAAAGTGCTTTCTATCCTCGTGCCCCTTGTTCTCCTCTCTAATGCCTGGTCTGTGGAGAAATTCGCTGGCTTTGTCGGTGAAGACTTTGTGTTCACCAAGGCCTCGTTTCCCGAGTGTCATGCGTCTACTCTTTGTGAGACGCCTCGGGGCGTTTTGGTTGCCTGGTTCGGTGGGACGGAGGAGAAGGCCAAGGATGTGGGGATTTGGACCAGTGAGCTGAAGACCGGTTCCACGGAATGGTCTACTCCCAAGGAATGGGCTGATGGGGTTCAATACGGGGGGCATCGGCATCCTTGCTGGAATCCGGTGCTCTATCAAACGCCGAATGCGGGGCCAACGTTGCTCTTCTTTAAAGTTGGGCCAAGCCCTGATGCGTGGTGGGGTGAACTTATGATTAGTCGTGACCACGGGGCGACTTTTGGAGAACGTCGACGCTTGCCTGAGGGCATCGATGGGCCGGTGCGTTGCAAGCCGATCCTTATAGATGATGGAAAGACGTTACTTTGTGGTTCGTCGACCGAGCATGATGGTTGGCGTGTCCATTTCGAGAAGATCAGCCTAACTGATGGCGAGCCCAGCGGCGTGTGGAAACGGGTCGGGCCGATTCATGAAGCTTCGACGTTTAACGCGATTCAGCCGACATTCGTGGAGCATCCTGATGGTAAGTTGCAAGTGTTGTGCCGAACGAAAGAAGGGGTGATCTCCACGAGCCACTCAGACGATGGTGGCGATAGTTGGTCGCCGATGGTGGCGACGCCTTTGCCAAATCCCAATTCGGGCGTGGATGTGGTGACCTTGAAAGACGGTCGACATTTGCTGATCTACAATCATCTCGGTACGGGTAAGACCGGTTGGGGGCGGCGTGGCCTTCTCAACCTAGCAATTTCCAAGGATGGGATTGAATGGCACAAGATTGGAATTCTTGAGCAGGAAGAGAAAGCGGAGTTTAGTTACCCGGCCATGATTCAAGCCGAGGATGGGCGTGTGCATTTGACCTACACGTGGAAGCGTAAGCGTATCAAACGCGTGGTCGTGGATCCGGTGAAGTTTGAAGAGGGGGCTGTGTTAGATCTCGGCAGTTGGCACCAAGAGCCTTAGGGGGTGGTTAATAACGGAGTCACACAAGCGCATTGAAAGACCGGCTTGAAGGGCCCGAAGATCACAGCCCAGCGCTCTAGCGCCGGGTCATCAGGACGAAGAAGGCTCGGCCTTGATGGGCGGGAGGGGCGTTGGCTCAAGGAGAATTCTCGTGCCCAATTCAAGGCTCTGTCCTATAAAGATGCTGGGCTAGCCCGGCGTGAACGCCTGGGCTGCGATCTGAGGGACTTTCAGCCCCGCTGTTGCGTATCCAGTTATCAAAGGAACCCTAGTTTAAAGTGATAAGCAGCCTAAAGAATTGACTGTGCTGTTCGGATGCGGGCTGACCTGAAGTTACGGTGAGTTGATTGACTGCGTTGTCAGGACCGGGTTCGACTGAGATGAGGTTGCCTCCTGGTGTGAGTCCCTCGGTCGAGGACCAGGCGGTGGTCCAGCTACTCAGGTCCACAGATGTTTCCACGGTGGTCACGACATCATTCAGCTCAAGGGCTAGCGGGAACGTCATCGTTGGAGCGGCAGTCTGAGATGAAACGCTCTGGACTTTTCCAGAGGGTCTCGTCGGATCTAGTCCTAGTGCGTATTCGATCAAGGCGGGGAAGAGATCGCCGTCGTTGTTTGCTTGCGGATCGTTTGGGAGGCCATGTCTAGCAGCAAAGGTGGCGAAACTTGTTGGCTCGTTGACCACTGTGATAGCGAAGGTGTGGCTGGATGAATGGCCATCAAGATCGGTGACTTCGACCTGGACTGTTACAGTGCCTGCCGCTTCAGCGGTAGCTTCAAGAGCCAGCGTGCTCCCTGAGAGATTACTGGTAAACGGGGCATCTTCGGGCGTTGTCACCTCATAAATCAACGACGGCACTCGTTCTACCGAGGTTATGATCACCAAGTCATCTGGATTAGCGACCGAGTTGGCCCCGTTTCTTAGAGGCCAATCAGAGAAGGCGCGATCGACCCCGTCCAATGTGAAATCATAGGTATCGCGCGGAAGATCATTGATTCTACTGAGCACCGTCATGCCATCACCTAGGACTTTGCCGAACACGGTGAACCCGCCGTTCTGCGGATCGAGGATGCGTGTGTTGTTGGCCAGACTAAAGAACCATTCGTTCGTTGCACTGTCAGGGTTTCCGCCGGCTTTCGCCATGGAAATCGTTCCTTTGCCATTTGGTCGGGTCCTTTCGAATTCGTTCGGGAGTGGGGCCAGATCCGGAATACTCTCGTAGGTGCCGTCCCCAACGGGACGATATCCGCCGCCCTGGTTTACGAATGGTGTCCCATTTTGAAGTTTGGCGGCGCGATGAATGAAGGTGCCATTCCACGCTCCAGAATCGGCATAGGCATAGAAGTTCTTCACTGTATTCGGTGCCGTGTCGTTATAGAGTCCGACATCCACCGTTCCCTCAGCTGTTTCAAAACGCACAGCGGAGCCAATGTCAGGATCCGTGAAGAATTGATCGAGGTCGATCTCGCTCGTTGCCCCGACGAGGATGTCAGCCTTCGCTTCTTGGGACGTCACAGGAGCGGCATCCACATCGAGCACCACGTTCTGTTCGTGAGCATATTCTGGCGATGCTGGCGTCACGGAGAAGCCCGTGTATTGGCCGCCAGTGAGGGTGCCCGTTACAGTTCCCGTTGCTGGATCGATGACCAATCCGTTAGGAAGATTCTCCGAGGTCGCGGGGAACATCTCGTCTGTAGCGGTATCGCGAAACGTGAACGTTTGAGTGAATGCCTCACCCGCGACACCGAGGTATTCTGCAGATTCGACAAGCGTAAGATCTCGAAGGTGTAGTTCGAACGTGTTTGAGAACGGTGAGTTGCCATCGTCATCGACAGCGGCAATTTGGAAAGCGTAGGTGCGTCCGGATGGTAGTGGAGGGGTGTCGATCTCAACCGTGCCTGGCCGCGTTATGGAAATGATGAGGATGGCTCCGTCGTCCCGCTTGACTTGAATCTCGAAGGAAGATTCGGCTGAAGAATTGTCCTGCCATTGAAGCGTAATGACGCTAGAGTTCGCAGCGAACCCGGTAAGCATGGAAGGAGCTTCGGGGACGGCGATCCCGGGAGATGCAAACGCCGCGAAAGCAATGAGAGTGAGGAGGGGGCGAAAAAACACTGTCCGAAGGAAAGGCCGCCTATCGATGATGACAAGCCCGTATTCAGGGCAGTTCCAGACGGACTCTGAACGTATTGGGATTGCCGGTCTGATCCCAATCGTGTGACGCAAGGAGAATGGAGCTGTCGGGGCGGCCTAAATAGTGAAGAGGCTTGCCGGTAACGTAGTCGTGTGGCGGGGCCAATGATAGGTCCGAGAGCGTCTTTGGATAATTGCCGTGTGCCCTGCGGTAGATTTCGAGGAAATATTGTGCCCCCATCAAGTCTCAATCGGTATGGGCCACTGCGATCTTTTCCCATGTTCCGATCAAGCCAGGGAGATAGGTGTAGGCAGAGAGATTGTGAGGTTTCTTGAAACGTGTTCGTGCCTGTAGCTCGGATCGACAGTCGGCAAGCTGAGGGGCTAAACGCTTCGTGCGCGGATTGTAGGGGGCTAACCCGAAATCCTCCCAGAGATCAAAGGCGGCCCTCATGTTCTGGTAGTGCCAGACTCTTGGTGCTCATTGGTAGAATGCCTTGAGTGGACCTTTCACCTTCCAAGCTTCCTCAGCCCAGGTCTCTCGACGGATGATACGAGCATTCTACCAATGGAGCTGCGCATTCCTGGCAGCCAGTTGGCTCCGGCGGTAATCTGCTAGTAGGTCGATGTCTTGACCATATTCACGGGTGGCGGCGAGACTATGGACTGTCCAGCCTGGATGGACAAGGAGCTCGGGCAATCGATCAAATACAGGGGCCATGCATGCGGCGCGTTCCAATTCCAAATGACTGCCAATTTCCTCCTTAAGGGCACCTCCGATAAGTACCTTTCGGTGTCATCTTGAATTGCACTAACAATTCCAGGTGAATACCGAAGAGTTTTTAAGTGTTAGACAGGCGTTTGGTAGGCAGGTTTGGTGTGATTTCGAATTTTGAAGTCCTTCAATCGCTTGGTTTTCGGATTTCTTGAACGTTTCTTCACGGTGACTCGCTTAGCTGATCAAGAATGCATAGCGATCCATGTTGTAGACCAGATTGCTCAGTGTGTTGTGCTGGCCTCCTCGTTTCAGCCCGATGCTGCGGACAGCCTTGATTCCCATTTGGCTCATCCTTCCGAACACATGCTCCACTCTCACCCGGATGCGACTGCGCAGTGTGTTTGTCGCCTTCTCTTCTTCTGTGAGCGGATGCCCTCGACGGCCCTTAAACATGATGAATTCCTCGCAGTCACAATCTTCTAGCACATGCCTTTCGCTTTCTGCTGATTGATACGCGCTGTCTGCAAGCATAGCATTATCCGTTTCGTTTACGATGTCTTGGAATACTTGGCTGTCGTGCACATTGGCGCTCGTTGTCACGCTCCCAATGATCAACTTGCTCTTGGCGTCTACCTCCGCGTGGTTCTTATAGCCGAAGTGAGTCTCTTTGTGCTTCTGCGCCCACTTTTGGAATTCACAGGGTATAGACAGGTATTGGCCTGAGCCAGGCAAGCTGCTTGGGGACACCGGCTGGAAGCCGGTTCTACTTTGGTTTAGATGGGGCCGGAAAAGTTTAGGTCGTTATGATAGTGGGGGCCGGCTACACGAGGTTCTTCTTCTTTGGGAAAGAGTTGCGCCATGAGCCACTCGATCTCTTCGCCACTGATGGGAATCGGGCAGGGGAGATGGCTTGGTGCAAGGTAGGTGGCCAAGCGCGTGTCCTCGTGTTTGCCTTGGAAGTGGGATAGGGCAATGCCAATCCAGAGGAGGATGACGGCGGCCTTTGTGAGCCATTGTGTGCGTGTCGTTGATGGCAGAGGCGCGATGATCCGGGCTTGAGAGAGAATCTCGTTTCGCCAGGACTCTGGTGGTGCTGCGAGTGAGAGTTCGCGCAAGTGTTTGCCCAGGTCGCGCTCGTTCATGAGTTTTCTTGTGTGAGGAATTCGCTAGACCAACAGCGTGTGCTCGCGGTCTGAGTGTCTGGCGGGAGCTGGTCGCGTAGTTTGTCTAACGCATAGCGAAAGCGACTGACTGCCGTGCTTTTTGGGATGCCTAAGGTGTCGCCGATTTGCCCGAATGTGAGATCTTCCCAGAGATGGAGATGAACGACGGTCTGGAGAACATCGAGAGTGTCCTCAGGGCTATGCTGAGCAGGAACCCGTACAGGGCCTGTGCATGGGTATCGTAGAGCTGTTGCAAAGAGTCCATTATCCTCAGAAAGGACGCATAGCTTTTGCCTTTGGCTCTAAAAATTATGAATTTAGCTGAGGGTTTTTTGTTTAAGACTCTGTTTGGCGACACTGAGGCCAGGATTTGAGGGGGACTTCTACATGGTTTCGTTGTTTTGGGCTTGTGTACCGAAAGCTTCACATAGGAACTCATGCGGCCTGGGCCATGCTCAGCATGTTCAAAAGAATGACAACTGCTGCTGCTTGTGCGTCTAAGCCCGCCGACTCGCCTAACGATGAGATATTGCCACCTATCGGCTTCGTTGCTGATCTGGAACCCGGCGTCCGCGCTCGTCTAACTGCTGTTGGGCAGTTTACGGAACGTCCTGTTGGTGCCTTCCTGGCCATTCAGGGGCGAGCCCACAATGTCATGTCCTTGATTCTTTCTGGTCGTGTCAGTATTGGCGTGCAAGCGCATGGAGATCGCGTGGAGCTGGGCTTGCTGAAGTCTGGCGACGTTGTTGGGGAAATGAGTCTCATCGATCCGTTAGTAGCGAGTTCCACGGCCCGGGTGACTGAAGGGCCCGCGCGTTTTTGGACGATCGAGTATCAAGCCTTCGATGCTTTTGTTGAAGCGGATCCCAAAGCTGGCCGTGACTTGTTTAAAGCGCTTGGCAAAGTGCTCTGTCACCGCGTGCGCATGGACAGTGAGCTGATGTTGCGCAAAGCAGAAGAGCTTCGTTCGCATTTCTTGGACATCGACTATTAAGCTCGAGCTGGATTCAGGCCAGGACTGGCTTGTCATGCGGTTTGTGGTGGATAGACTCGCTGCATGGCGGACCCATCTTCTCCTCACAAGCCCTATATCCCGGCATCGACGACGTTGCCAGAGATCACCGTCAAGGCGGTGATTCTTGGTGCGGTGCTCTCAGTCGTCCTCGCAAGCGCCAACACCTACCTTGGCTTGTTTGCTGGAATGACGGTGTCCGCATCGATTCCGGCTGCTGTCATTTCGATGGCTATTCTTCGGGCGTTTAAGAATCACAACATCCTCGAAAATAACATTGTACAAACGGCGGCTTCGGCGGGCGAGAGTCTCGCTGCCGGGGTGATCTTTACTTTTCCGGCGTTGGTCATCCTGGGAGTGTGGACGGAGTTTAGATACTGGGAAGTGACCACTATCGCTGGAATTGGCGGTTTGTTAGGTGTGCTCTTTACAGTGCCCTTGAGACGGGCACTGATTGTCGAGCAGCCGCTGCAGTTCCCTGAAGGCGTCGCGACTGCCGAGGTGCTTAAGAGTGGTGAGTCAGGCAAAGGCAGCATCAAGGCGATCTTGATTGGCGGCTTGGCAGGTGCCGTCATGAAGTTTGGTGCGGCTGGCATGAAGTTGTGGGGAGAAATCGCGGAGAAAGCATCCTATGTTGGAAGTAGCATCGCTTACTTGGGCTGTAATCTCTCGCCCGCGTTGGTGGGGGTTGGTTACATTGTAGGATTGAACATTGCCGTGCTGGTCTTCATTGGCGGTGCGATCAATTGGTTCATTGCCATTCCGTATTTGGCATCGCTTGACCCTGTGCAAGGCGAGTCGGCCGTGGACGCTGCTTATGGGATTTGGTCGACCAAGACGCGGTATCTCGGCGTGGGAGCCATGATTGTGGGCGGCTTGTGGGCGTTGGTTCAACTACGGAGTAGTTTGGTGAAGGGAATCAAATCGGGTTTCGCAGCCTACAAGGCGAAAGTGGCGACGGGAGAAGAGGTGCCTCGGACCGAGCGGGAGTTTCCCATGAATCTCGTCGTGATTTGTGCCGGGCTTGCCGTGATTCCATTAGCGATCATCTTCTGGATAATCACGAAGAGCGTCGTCATTGCTGCTTTCATGGCCGTTGCCATGGTCGTTGCCGGATTCCTCTTCTCGGCAGTGGCGAGTTACATGGCTGGCCTAGTGGGTTCTTCTAACAATCCCATTTCTGGTGTGACCATCGCGACGATTCTGACCTCGGCGCTCCTCTTGTTAGTCTTGCTCAGCATCCTGGGCCATGACAAGGAGATCGGCGCAGCGGCGGCGATTCTGATTGGGGCGGTTGTCTGTTGTGCCGCTGCGATTGGTGGTGACAACATGCAGGATCTAAAAGCAGGGCATTTGCTAGGAGCCACTCCAAAGAATCAGCAGATCATGCAGGTGGTTGGCGTGTTGTCGGCAGCCTTGTTCATGGCACCGGTGCTCGCCCTCATACAGGAAGCCTATGGAATAGGTGTGCCCACGGAAGAACATCCGAATCCGTTGAAGGCACCGCAGGCGTCCCTGATGGCTGCAGTGGCTAAAGGTGTCTTCGCCGGAGGTTTGCCATGGGGGATCATGGGCGTGGGCATGGCGATTGCGGTTGGCGTGATTATTCTTGATCAAGCTCTTGCTGCTCGGGGCTCTAGTTTCCGAACGCCCGTTCTCGCGGTGGCTGTCGGGATCTACCTACCGTTCGAGCTTTCTGTGCCGATCTTGTTAGGTGGTCTGATTGCTTACTTTGCTCGCCGAGGCCGAACTGAGCCGCATAGGGATGGTCTCCTCTTCGCTGCAGGGCTTATTACGGGTGAGGCTCTGCTAGGAATCTTTCTCGCTATTCCAATTGTCTTGTTTGGCAAAGAAGCGCTGGCCATCTTTGGTGTCCATGAAGGCGCTCTTGTCGGTATGGTCTTACTAGCAGTAGTAGGCTTCTTGATGTATCGCCATGGATCTCGCCAAGACGAGAAGGTCGTCTAACGGCCTTGTGGTAGAACGTTCTCTGCGGGTTCCTCCGTCACAATCCAGAAGCCATGTTCGGCGTCGCCGTAGTAGATATCGAGTTCAATGACTTCTTTCCCTTCGGTGCTCCGGGTGGTGACTCTCGCGATCTCCTGAAAGCCTGTGCTCGGATGCTCACTCTGCTTGATGGTGTAGAGGTAGCCTGGTGTGCCTGTAAGGATAATGACGCCACCAGTAATTGACTGATTGCTGACGAGTTCCGGCAGGGCGTCTAGGCCGGGCAGAGTGGTGCCTATCGTAGGGCCAAAGTCTTCGTAGGCGTGACGCCAGAAAGCGTAGTTCTCGATGTGTGCCTCACCGTGTCCCGTTTCGAGAGCGATCATGCTCGACTCGAAGGCTGGGTAAGTCGGCCAGATCTTGCCTGGACCGACTTTCGGTTGGATGGCCACGTGAACGTTCCCGCTTCCCATGGTGCGCTCATAGTCGGTGGCTGTTTCCAAGGCAGCGAAGCTGTCCTTGGAGAAGGTCATGATGGTGAGCCCGTCCACAACGGTTAAAACAGCATTGAGCCAATCGTTGCGATCCGTTGGGCTGGTCCAGCCAATTGATCCTGGAATCTTGTCCCACGTGAAGGGGATGTCTGCATAGATCGGAAGACCTGGGTAGCTGCCGGCGTCCAAAGCGGCTCTGATGTCGATATAGGCATCTAGTAGGTTATCTAAAAAGGCACGTTTGTCAGTCATGGAACCCGTTTCCTAGTCATCGAGGCTCTGGGGTTCGAGGTCTAGATGGAGGGCGTCGAACTGAGCGGCTACTGATGGAGCATCGTCGTTAAAATCTATGAGACGTTCTTGTACTTTCGTTACTAAGGACAAGTGATCCGGATCGGTAAGTGGGCCTGGGGAAGGAGCCTCAAATCCGGATATCAGGAGTTGAGAATCAATGCCAGCAGCCTCCAGCTTCTCGTTCCACGGCCAAATATCCGTCGGGACGTCGCGTGGGCGTTGTTTGTAACTTCCGTAAACTTCCTTGATGCTTTGAGCAGTCATGAAGGCGATGGCCTCGTCTTCCGCAGCGCCGGTTGCCGGTCCGACTACGAATTCAGAGCTGTGGGTACTATCAATACCATATAATTCGGTGGTATTCCAGAACCAAACGTCGCGATGAGGTGTTGCAGAGGCTGTGAGGCCTGAGTCGAGTAAGAGACTGCCAATAAGCAAGGAAACGCGTCTCATGGTCCATGAAACGCGATCCGAGGATGGCCGGTACAAGGATTTGTGACTACCTTTCTAGGTCCGCTTAGAGAATAGCTTGATGCACGCTTGCAGGTGTGGATGCCGCGCCCGGACGCGGAGGAGGTTCTTGGCGTTGAGATCTTCGATAATGGCCTGGTGGCCATGGCGCAGGCTTTTGAGGCAAGCAATGGCTCGAGCTTTAGAAGCGACCCAGCTCAACACTAGCACGAGCCACAAGAGCATCGGAAAGACGGCGAGGAGGAAGCTCGTGCCGATGATGGAGAAACTGTCTTTCGGAAATTTGGTGTGATCAACAGGCTTGCTAACAAAGTCGCTCACGACGTTGAAGTAATCTTTGTAGAGCGAGATGAATGGCCAAATAAAGATGCTCCAGAAGATGGCTAGACCGATCAAGCCGGTGATCCAAGTGGCCATACGGCTCGGTGCCCGGGCGTCGAGGACTTTCTGAAACAGTTCGCTGGATCGCGTCTGAAGTCGCTCGAGTCCTTCGAACTCAACCTCTAGCCCATCGTAGTCCGCTTGTTGTGGGCTGCGTAGATCGCTGCGGATGGCCGCTTCCAAATGATCTACTCGGGGATGGAGTGATTCTTTGACTAACGATTCGGCGTGTTTACGAAGGCCTTCACTTCGACTTTCATTGAACTCGCGCCCTTGCGTGACGTTCTTCACCGCCGTCATGGCGGAACTGACGAGAGATGGCAAGCTGCCCACGAGGAGTAGGGGAACTTTCTCCAACGCTCCATGCAGTAAGTTTGCTAGGCTGACGAACGTGCGCCATGGAAAGAAGAGCACCGGCGTCTTTTGTTGATAGAGGCCACGCAGTTGCTGACGAAGACCGGCGATCACGGCACGGTCGCGATCATCCGCACCTAACAAGTGTTCGAGGGCATCCACCGCGAGGTGGCTTTCGATATGCTGCAGTTCTTGAGCGGCCTCGGCAGTGGCGGGAAGCGACTTCGAGAGTTCCTCATGCATCGTCTCCTGAAACCGCGCCTTCATTCGGAGGAGCTGTGGCTCTAGGAGTTCGTCCAGGTGTTCTGCTCTGACCACATCACGCAGTCGACCTTGGAGGGCCTCGCCCGCTTCAGCGGCGCTTTCCGTTTGGCCTGCAAGCTGGAAGTCAGGTAATCTAAGTGGAGAGAGGAGACGGGAGTTCGGCACGGCCGCCTGCAGTTTCTCTAGGAAGCCGCTAATATCTTGGTCTTCGGTGCCGGGTCGGACTTGATTGATAACGGGAAGGATGGTGGCACCGTCTGCATCCTTAAGGTAATCTAACAGTGAGGCATCTTCGATCGTACGCGCTTCGGTGACCAGAACTTTGAGGTGGGCCGTGCGGAGCGCGCGGGCGGCGGCAGCGGCACGGAGAGGGTTTGCCTCGTTTGCTCCAGGAACATCGATGATGGTATAGTCGCAAGCGAGGTTAGCGACATCGCTAGGAACGATGTGGAGACTTTCTTCCACACGACGATCGAGATCAGGAATGGGCTGAGAACTGATCCAGACGACCTTCTCAGTGGTCCCTCGGAGTCCTTCGCCTGACGCGAGTTGTTCCTTGATGGTCTCGCTGCGGAGGAGAAGCGAGAGAAGCGTTGTCTTACCGGCGTTCTTTGGGCCGATGAATGCGATGGCAAACTGTTCCAGGCCCTTCTGCTCTGCGAGATCACGGGCGGCGTGACGAAATTCCGAGCAACGTCGACGCAGGGCGTGGTCGGCAGGCCATTGCGAGGTGTCGCCGAGACTGTTCAGCGCCGTTTCGAAATCGTTGGCGGCATCGAGGCAAGCATTGAGTGTGTGATTGTCAGAGGCCATGAGATCGCAGTGCGTTGAGAGAGGTTTTGTTTAAGCGATGGAGAGACCAGCTGCGTTCGGTGACGCCATAGCTGGGTTGGTTTAGTTTCGTTTCCACGGTGGGAGCTGGGAGATCGCCAGTGTCACGATCACGGGGAAGCCCGATAACATCGCACACAATGGCGTGAAAGTTGGACACTTGCCGAAGGCCCAACTTGGCATCTAATACCTCTTGGAACTCGCGTAGCTCTTTCATTCCAAGGCCTAGCGAAGCGAGCATGCCGGACACGCCGATGGCGTCGACGGTGAGGACAACCAGTGACGTGCCGCCGTCGACAACGACAAGAAGCAGTCCGACTAGCATGAGTAGAATGGATTTGGTGATTCCTCGTTTCGGGGCCTTGGCCCAGAACTGGGAAGTGAGTTCGTCCCACTCAGAACGTGTCAGATTACTGCGATCTTCAGCTTGAAACCGTGCCAGTGTTTCCTCTGCCTCACTTGTCCAGCGCTTGGCAGGTTGATAGTCGCTGAGGCTGCCGCTCCAAAGAGCGAGGACGCGCTGTATATCTTCCGCTGTGATACGGTTGGCCGCGACGCCGCTCTTGGTGCCGCCTAAGGTTCGTTCTAGCTCTTCCTTCTTTGCCTTCAGTTCTTTGCTAGGGAAGATTGAGAAGTCTTTCGCCTTCGTGATGAACCCTTCGCAGCTTTTGAAAACACGTCTTACGGGAAGAAGGAGGATCTTCTGCATCCGCGGTGCCGTGCGGGCAAGGCTGGCCTCTACGCTCTGCAGAATCTCTGCGCTCATGGTGATGCGCACGCGACCACCTTCTGTGAGAAGCTCCTGACAGGCCGACTGAAGCTTGAATGACGCTGCAGCTAGCTCTTTGCTACTTTCGGCAAGCTTGGTTTCTAACATGAGCACGCCAGATGCTAGATCCTTGTAGAATTCGCTGACCAGCTCTTGCATGCGCCGGCTCTTTACCGCGTGTGGAGTGAGCACTTTGGCCAATGATTTGATCGATCTTTCATCCTCGATGGCTGCGGGCATGTTAGACTGAGGCTGGTCTTCAAGCTTGAAGAAGCACGGAGAACTGACATCGAGGCGTTCTAACGGAGTTAGGGGACGATTGGGATCCCACGTGGGAGTGCGCGCTTCGTAGTGAGCTGAAAGGAAGTCGTAAGCGGCGTAGATCAGGGCATCGTCCTGAAGTCCTAGCGCTTCGGTAACTTCGCTGCGCACGATCTCGGCAGGATCATCCTTGATCAAATTAATGGCATGAATGCGCTGCGCGTCAGGCATGACTTCGAGAATGGCTTGGAGCGAGCGGATCTCGACCTGGCTGCGAGCGAATACCACGAACACGGCCGCACAGATTTCGGAAGCGCGCCGAACGACGTCCAGGCGAGACTTGACGGCGTCCTTTTGATTGGCTCGCTGAATGTCTGGGCAATCGAGGATGGCCAGCTTCAGTTCGGAAAGCGCGGTGTCCGTGCCAATCAGTGGGCATGCCAAATGATCGAGGTCATTCTGCTGTTGTTTCGCGATCACGTCGTCATCGGCCAGGAGTTCCGGTTCGCGTTCGAAGACTCTTGTTAGAAGTTCTAGCAGGTTCATGAAGAAGGCTTCATCGTCTTTCCAAATCTGCGGGATCCACAAAGTGAATCGTTGACTGCCTTGATGCTGGCCGACACCTCGAAGAACGCGATCGCGGTTCTTCTGTGAGAGGAACGAGGCGGTGAGTGACGACTTGCCACTATTCAACAAGCCGACCACCGCTGCGATAGGGACAACACCGAAGCGGTGGATGAGCGTGTGTTTCGTTGTGAGCCGTTCGTGAATCTCAGGAGCCCAACGCAGAAGGGCTTCGCGGGCAGGTATCGAGTCCTTCGTGGGCCATGTTTGCTCGACCAAAGGCAACGAGCGTAGCCCTTCCCAGCAAGCGTCGACCGCTTGGCTTTGGTTGGCCAGTTCCTCGTCCTTGGTGGGCATGGAAGTCCTTAGCCGGGTGGCAGAGAAGAATCAACCCGGGCTTCGGAGGGAATGGGGAGGGTTGTAGCGTGACATTCCAATGTCGCGGAGTGGGGGAAGCCAGTAACGACATTGGAATGTCGAGCGACGTGGTGGGCTACGATCGTCGTGAGAGTGCTGGCGTTAGTTGACGCGCTGCGTAGGGACTCCTAAGCGTGATGGATGCCGTCTCATTCCGCTAAAGCTCTCTCTGCCAATCTGGAAAAATGGTTTGGCTTTGGGCTGTTTCGAGATGGGCAAGAGAAGGTGGTCCGTTGTCTGCTCGAAGGGCGCTCTTCTCTCGCGGTCTTCCCGACGGGTGGGGGCAAGTCGCTTTGCTATCAGTTTCCCGCCATGATGCTAGACGGGGTGACCTTGGTCATCTCTCCGTTGATCGCGCTGATGAAGGATCAGGTCGATGCGCTTCTAGCGCGTGGCTTGCCTGCGGCACGACTCGATTCTAGTTTGACGCTAGAGGAAACGACAGCCGTCTTTGATCAGTTGAGCGAGGGGACGCTCAAGTTACTCTACATTGCACCGGAGAGGCTTTCGAACGAGGGGTTCTTGAAGCGTCTTGGTGGGCTTCCGATTGCCATGCTCGCGATCGATGAAGCGCACTGCATTTCAGAGTGGGGCCACAATTTCCGGCCAGACTACTTGAAGCTCGCTCGTCTTGCGAAGACACTGAAGATTCCGCGCGTGCTTGCGCTCACCGCGACGGCCACGCCGCCCGTGGCGGAGGATATTCGAAAGGCCTTTGATATCGCCCCGAAGGACCATGTGCAGCTGAGCTTCCGCCGGAGCAATCTAGAGCTGAGGATCACGCCATGTAGCGAGAAAGAAAGACGCGCGTTCTTGCTGCAGCGCCTGCGCGAGCGCTCTGACATTTCCGCTATCGTCTACGTGACGTTGCAACACACGGCCGAATCTGTGGCGACGTTTCTCCAGAAAGCCGGAGTTAAGGCGCGTGCCTACCATGCAGGCTTGAACGCAGAAGTGCGCGTCTCGTGTCAGGATGCGTTTATGTCTGGGGAAATGCCTATCATTGTGGCGACGATCGCTTTTGGCATGGGGATCGATAAATCCGACATTCGTGGGATCTATCACTACAATTTGCCAAAGAGCCTGGAGAATTACAGTCAAGAGATTGGCCGAGCGGGACGCGATGGCGGCGCCGCGGTGTGCGAAATGTTTGCGTGTGCGGATGATCTCATCACGCTGGAAAACTTCGCGTATGGCGACACGCCGTCGCCTCGAGGATTGGAACATTTGGTCGATCACTTGTTGCGCCAAGGCGATGAGTTTGATGTCTCCTTCTACGACTTGTCAGTGACGAATGATATCCGTCTGCTCGTCGTCTCCACGCTGATGACCTACTTGGAATTGGAAGGTGTCATCACCGCGACGCGTCCATTCTACAATGCCTTTCGGACGAAATTTCTTCGAGGGTTAGAGTTCCTGGTCAAAGGCTATGATCAAGACGAGCAGGACTTTCTTCGGCAGGTGTTCGCCGCCGGGAAGTCGGGGTGGGGATGGCTCACGATTCAGCCAGATGCGGTGGGTGAGGCCATTGGTCAGCCGAGGGAACGCGTGGCCAAGGCCGTGAACGATCTTGAAGCGGCTGGCGATCTCATTGTGAAGCCTACGGGGATTCGGCAAGGGTATCGGGTGCTCAAGCAGGTATCAAATCCACGGGCGCTGGCGGATCGTCTCAACGAGCTGTTTAGGAAGCGCGAGGCGCAGGACATTGATCGATTGCGACGCGTCGTGGCCCTAGCCGAAGAGCCTGGGTGCCTCACCCAGTATCTCCTGACTTACTTTGGAGAGCCCTCGGAAGAGCCCTGTGGGCATTGTTCTCGTTGTCATGGGGAGCCTGCGGGACCACTGCCGCGTTCTTCTGATCATGAGTTTTCCGAAGACGAGATTGAGGAGGTTCAGGGCGTAATTCGAGACAAAGTGCCCGCCTTGAGATCGTCTAGACAGCTGTCTAGATTTCTCTGCGGCCTCTCCAGTCCAGCAGCCAGGCGTGCCCGGCTATCTCGACGTGATGAGTTCGGACTCTTTGACTGTGTGCCGTTTGGACAAGTTCTCGAACTGGTAGATTCTCTCATTCTTGAGTGAATCCGGCCTTGCTGGTTGGAGGATGTGTCCTAGATTGGCCGCTCTAAGCGGAGATTTGGTATCCCGATGACGAACGCACCCTCCCTAAAATCTGTGAGCCAATTGGTTTGGAAATGCCTCCAA
Organism: uncultured Verrucomicrobiales bacterium; assembly: GCA_938082635.1. Classification (GTDB taxonomy): domain Bacteria; phylum Verrucomicrobiota; class Verrucomicrobiia; order Verrucomicrobiales; family DEV007; genus JAACDM01. The sequence goes on along the minus strand of CALLLI010000099.1, from coordinate 9,441 downwards.
CTACTGGCCTCAGCTTTCACATTTCCCCTAGGGGATAGGTCGCTGGGACGGGTGGCTTCGAATCGCTTAGACACGCCTGTCGGCTATGAAGACGCGCTGATCCCAGTTCTTGTGGGACGCGTCTACGGTCGACCCTAACCATAAGCTTACTCAAACATGTCAACAGAAGACGCATCCTCCTCAGGCGGTTCGAACCGTCGTGGCGGTGGCCAGAATCGAAATCGCCGCCGCAAGAGAAATCCAAACAGCAGCAACCAAGGCGGCGGTAACCGCCGAGGTAACAGCGGCAACCAACGCTCAAGTAAAAGTAACAGCAGCGGTGGAGGTGGCGGTGCTCGCAGCGGAGGGGTGGAGTATTCTGCCATGCCTCGTCGCAAGCCCAAGCCAAGTCTTTGGAAGCGTTTCCTCAGTATCTTTGGGTTAGGTGGCAGTAGCACGAAGTCCAAGGGCAAGGGCAAGCCTGCCCCAAGGGCGAAGGGAAATGTCAAATTTGAGGACAGTGCTAAAAGCCGTAAGGCCGCCGCATCAAAGAAGCGGGAACCTAAGAAGAAGACAGCCAAGAAGCGCACGCCAGAACGCGTCGAGGTCACCACGCCGCGTCTCTATGTGGGGAATCTATCCTACGACGCTGTTGAGTCCGATCTTCAGGAGCTGTTTAAAGGTGTGGGCACGGTCGAGCAGGTGGAAATCATCTACAACACGCGTACTCAGCGTTCTAAAGGTTATGCCTTCATCAACATGCTGAGCGTGGACGAAGCCAAGCGCGCGGTGGATGAGCTTCATGACAAGGATTACATGGGCCGCATGATGGTCGTGTCTGGCGCGAAGGATCCACGGGAAGAACGGCAAGAGCCTGACGCTGCCTAGGTGTTAGGGCGCCGGCGGGTGGTTTGATGCAGTTTACTCAAGAAGAACTTGTCGAGGCTGGTTGGCATAGTGTGGCCAGGCACGACGCTTTGCTAGAAGAAGCGTCGCGTCTTGCTGCTAAGGGAAGTGATCGTGCCTATATTCTAAAGCGTTTAGAACGGATTCATCCGCGCCATGAGCCCACCATGGCCATGCGCGAGAATCCGATTTCCTCTGCCGAAGCTGTCAAGGCGACGACGAAGGAGGAAGAGAAGAACCTCAAAGCTGCGCGTCGGACGATGCGGGAGCTCATGAGCTGACCCATCGTTGAGGCGGGCGCGCTCATGCCGGACACGTGTCCGGCTGGAAGTGCCATTGCATCGATTCCAGTCGGTGGAGCGATTGCGGTTCGAAACGCAGTCATTCCAGCCGCGCATGGTGGTGACATCTGTTGTTCCATGCAGGCCATCGTCTTTCGGGCCCCTAAGTCGCACTCGGTGAGTGAACTCATGGATCAGCTTGTCTCGGTCACGCGCTTTGGGCCGGGTGGTCGTGCCGTTGGCGATCAGGTCGAACATGCCGTGACCAGCGAGCCAGTTTGGGAGAATCCCTTCCTGCGCGGCTTTTAGGGCTATGCTAGGGTTCGCTTGGCGGCCGTGGCGATGGCAATCACTTTGCCTTTCATACCCAAGCAGAAACGGCAGATCGTGCACCGGTCGGATCGATGCAAAGAGCGGCAAAGATTGCGTGAGGACTAAGGCTTTTCGAGACGCAGGAACACATTGCCTGAATAGGGGGATAATCCTTTCAATAAATCGAGCCCATCCTGTTTCAGGGTGTCTCCATACTTCGAAGGACCGAATATTCCAAAGCGATAGTTGCAGATGTCGGTGACAAGAATTCATCGGTGATGGATGATGTTTCCGTTCTCAAGTGTCCCCGAGGGTGCGATCCACGTCCCAAGGAATAGCCAGCCACTGGTTGCTGGGACTCTGTCTCACGATGTAGTGATTCTTGCTATAGCTATCCCAGTGTTGGATGACGGCATTGGCGCAGAGGTCGTTTGTATAGTGTTTCAGATCGACGTGCTTTTCAAAATACGCCGCTTTGTCAGTAGCGTTGGCAAGCCCCTCACAGAAGGCGTGAATCGCCGTGAAATCGTTCTCGATTCCGGTCTCGTTCTGATAGTGACCGGAGTGGGCTTCTGGGCTCCTAAGGCTGCGCTGATCGCTACGATGGGAACGTGACGAGGCTTTGAACAGTTCGGTGCCCTCCAATTTCCATTTCTTGAGGAAATCTTTATTGGGCTGTTAGACCTCGGCAAAGACACCCCAGAATTGGCCGTTCACATCGAGCCTAACCAAACGTGATTCAGGGGCGGGCACTTCCAGATTTCGGTAGATGGAATAGGCGAGAGGTTCTCGAATATAGGCGACGTCTTTGTAGGCGGAGTTGAGGTTGATTCGGTCTTGATCGCGGAAGCCTCCGCTGTTCTCGAAGAACACTTTGCAACACTTCTTCGGCCACGAGCGCGCGAAGGCGCCTCGGCATCGGATGCGGACGGGATACGCTTTCGACTTGTGTACAAAGGTCGCCCAGCGCGTGGCATCCGAGTGTGGCTGGTTCTGGACAGATTGCCAGGTCGCGTCATCAAGCCACAGTTGATAAAGCGGTAGAGACGCTTCTGACGGGGTCTTTGTCGTAGGAATTAGGTAGGCAGTTGCCTGCTCGTTAGGGCGTGGAAAGCGGAGAGGTGTTGCTGAGGCGGCGCTACGAGCGGTGAACCAGTAACAGACCAGTGTTCCTGGGGGGAGCGCTCCAATGGTTCCGCGAATCTCCTGTCGAGACACGCCTTCCTCGTTCTTGACCATGAGCGATTTCTCGAAACGTTTGCCGTTTGCGTCACCATGCAGCGTGAGTTGAAGGACCGACTCACTGGCGCCGGGCACCAGCCAAGCAGAGACGGAGGTTGGTTTTCCTGGCTCAGGCACTTCAGGCGACTGACGAATCTGATAGAGAGAAAGCGGGAAGGTCTCGGCTGTCGTCAAGGATTGAGCCATGCCTGGTGAGGGTTTTGCCGCCGCCCAGTTGACCGGATCATCGATGTCGCGATCAAGATCGATGCGTTGGAGAGATACGGAACCATCGACAAACGCCGCAGGCCATGGTGCTGCCGTGGCATAGTGGACGTCGGTGATCGTTTTGTCATTGGCATCAACGATGCGGAGACGTTCTCCGCGGCGTTTTAGACCGCTAGCAAAGGTGCCAAGCACGGTGCTAGGGGTGTTGACGGTGCGGACGAAGGCGGTCGCCTCACGAACAACCAGGACCGGTTGGCCGGATTTTAAGATGGTATTGTCAGGAAAGGTGAATTTCACGCCCTTGTCCAAGCGCCATCCTGAAACGTCGAGAGTGTTCTTCCCGGTGTAGACCAGTTCAACAAACTCACTGTTAGGCCTGGACTCGGGAGCCTGGAAGTGGATCTCCGTGATTTCTAGGTCGGTCGTGTTCTCGCCTCCAGCCTCTTCGGGCAGCGTCTCAAGTTTTGAACGGAGGCAAGGCCGGGAGTTGGGACGGCTGGCCGGGCTGCCCGAGTTTGGGAATGGCCGACTGAAATTCCGAGGAGCCACCATCCGTTGGCAACGCCTCCCAAAGCACCCAAATTGGGTTTCCTGCACATCTCAATCCTTACGATATCCAATAATCCTCCACGTGCCACCGGAGACGATTGACCGAGAGGAAGGCGTCAGGGCACCAATGGAGATGAGATCGGCCCATGTTTCTTCGGCAGTTCGGCCAGCTACTTATTGTCATCGGTCTCGAAATCCTCTAGAACCATGAAGAAATGAGACTCTTCCTGGTGGTGAACTTCCTGATCGCTGTGGGGCTGTGGTCTGCCTCGGCTGCTGATCGTTCGTTCTGGTCGTTCAGGGCGCTGCAAGTTGTCGAACCACCTGAGGACCCAAGCGGCTGGGCGGAGACGCCGATTGATCAGTTCATTGCGGCTAAGTATCGGGAGCATGGTTTGACTCCCAATCCAGCGGCTGAGCGACTGCGCTTGGCTAGGCGGGCGTCCCTCGATCTTACGGGTCTTCCTCCGACGCCTGATGCCATGGAGCGCTTTCTGTCTGAGGTTGACCACGAGCTTGCCTGGGAGAGCTTGATTGATGACTTGTTAGCCTCAACCCACCATGGTGAACGGTGGGCGCGGTATTGGATGGACGTGGCTCGCTTTGGCGAAAGCGATGGTTTTGAGCACGACACGGATCGTTCTCAAGCCTATCATTATCGTGATTTCCTGATCAAGGCCTTCAATCAAGACATGCCCTATGATCAATTCGTTCGCTGGCAACTGGCGGGCGATGAATTGGCGCCTGACAACCCACTCGCGCTCATGGCGACTGGATTCCTGGTCGCGGGTGTGTTTCCTACCCAACTGACCGAAGCAGAGTTCGAGTCCGCCCGCTATGATGAACTCGATGATATGAGTGCGACCACGGGTGTCGCCTTCCTCGGCTTGTCCATTGGCTGTGCACGCTGTCATGATCACAAATTTGATCCCATTTCAGAGGTCGACTATTACCGCCTCACATCGTCGTTTACGACTGCCATCCGCAGTGAATCTGAGGTCTCGCTCGATGGCGAAGCTACCAAGGTCTTGCTTTGTTCTGAGGGCGTCAACCCCCTGAAGCACAATGCCGATGGTCGCGGCTACCCACATTTCTATGAAGCGACACACATCTTGAAACGCGGTGACGTGAAGATGAAGCAGGAAGTGGCGACGCAGGATTTCATCCCAGTGCTGATGCGTCCTGGTAAAGAGGCCTCCCATTGGCAGCACGAGGCGCCTAGCGAAGACTCCAAGCTGAGTTATCGGCGCTCGGCTCTTGGTCGCTGGCTTACTGATCCCGAAGATGGTGCCGGGCATTTGGCCGCTCGAGTGATGGTCAATCGAGTCTGGCAGGTTCACTTTGGGCAAGGCCTCGTCACCACTCCCAATGACTTCGGCACCCAGGGCGAACTTCCGTCCCATCCCGAACTGTTGGATTGGCTTGCGCATGACTTGATCGCCCACGGATGGAAGCTGAAACGCCTCCACAAGCAGATCATGATGAGCGCGGTGTATCAATTGAGCACCGCCCATCAAGCGCAGGCGGCTGCGATTGATGACACCAATACGTATCTCTGGCACTTTACCACACGACGCTTGGAAGCCGAGGCCATTCGTGATTCCTTGCTTTCTGTGTCAGGCTTGCTCGATCCCACGCCCTACGGTCCAGGCACGCTTGACACGTCCATGCGACGACGCAGTGTCTATTTCACGATCAAGCGCAGCAAGCTCGTCAGCTCGATGCTAGTCTTTGATTGGCCGGAGCATTTGGTCAGTATCGGTCAACGCGTCTCCACGACCATCGCGCCGCAAGCGCTCTACTTTCTTAATAGCCCGCAAGCGCGTCAGTATGCTGAAAGTTTGGCGGCACGCGGCAAGGACATCCAAGGGGCCTATCGCATCGCTCTCAATCGGCCGGCCACCGCAGTCGAAATCGATGGCGGCGCAAGCTTCATGCGTTCGCAGGCCTTGCATCACCCTGCTAATCAAGCGAAGCAGAGTGCCTTCGTCGATTTCTGTCAGGCGCTTTTAGCTTCCAACGAATTCCTCTACCTCCCATGAGCCTTTCCTCAATAATCACTCGCCGCGATTTCCTTCAGCGTGCTGGCTGCGGCGCGGGGCTCCTTGGTCTTGCCACCCTCTTGCAAGACGAGAAACTCTTGGGGGTAGCGATCGATGGCAACCCACTGACGCCGAAGCCTTCCCATGTGCCCGCACGCGCCAAGCGTGTGATCTGGTTGTTCATGAATGGTGGCCCCAGCCAGGTCGATACCTGGGACTACAAACCCGCCCTCGCCAAGCATGACGGGCAAACGTTAGAGGGCTTTGACAAGCACACCGGCTTCTTTGCCAATGCCGTCGGTGGGGTGATGCAATCGCCCTTCGCTTTCCGACCACGGGGGCGCTGTGGCAAGATGGTTTCTGAGCTCTTCCCGCACCTCGGCGAGCATGTCGATCGCATGGCTTTCATCCACTCTGGCCACACCGAATCGAACAATCACAGCCCGGCCCTGTTTATGATGAACTGCGGCATGCCACGCATGGGCCTGCCCTGCGCCGGATCTTGGGTCACCTATGGGCTGGGGAGCACAAGCAGCGATTTGCCAGCCTTTGTTACCATGTCAGATCCACTTGACCGTGGCCTGCCCAAGGGCCACGCGGCCAACTGGAGTTCTGGATTTCTGCCAGGCGTCTATCAGGGAACCTGGCTCAAACCCAAGGGCAACCCCATTGAGAACTTACACCGCTTGGAGAACATGTCCTCAGGCGCGCAACGTGGGCAATTGGATTTCCTAGCACAACTCAATCAGCATCACCTTGCCCAGCAACCTCAAGAGGCGGACTTGCAAGCGCGCATAGAAAGTTATGAGCTGGCCTACCGCATGCAGTCCGCAGCACCCGAAGCGTTTAACATCGACCAAGAGTCTGACAGTATCAAATCTCTCTACGGCTTAGATCAGAAGCACTGCAAACACTTCGGTGCTCAATGCCTCACCGCTCGGCGCATGGCCGAACGTGGGGTGCGCTTCATCCAGATCTACTCTGGTGGCACTGAGAACCAACGCAGTTGGGATGGTCACAATGATATCAAAGGCAATCACTCTCAGTTCGCCGCCGAAACCGACCAGCCGGTGGCTGGCCTGCTCACGGACCTCGAGCAACGTGGCCTCTTGGAAGACACCCTGGTCATCTGGGCAGGGGAGTTCGGCCGCTTGCCACTCGCACAGAAGGGTGAGAAGCCTGGTCGCGATCACAACCCGCACTGCTTCACCGCCTGGATGGCCGGCGGTGGCATCAAGGGAGGCGTCAGCTACGGCGAGTCCGACGAACTCGGTCACAAAGCGGCCATCAACAAGGTCCACGTCAACGACCTGCATGCCACCATCCTGCACCTGTTAGGCCTGGACCACGAGAACCTCACTTACACCTACAACGGCCGTCGCTTCCGCCTCACTGATGTCGCTGGCCGAGTTATCCACGCGATCACCACGTGACACTGTTTCGTGGGGGTGACTTTTAGTCGCCGCCGAGTAGTTTTTCCGGCTTTCGTGGCGAGTAAAAGTCACCACTAGCATTTATCGGCCTAACTCACTCTTAATCTGGTCCCAGTTTCTTCCGACAGACGGATCATCCTTCGCCTCTCTCATTCGACGAGGTACTTCTTCGGCGCTTACCCAGTGGTGAGGACTCTCAAGCCCATGCCGTAATCGAGATGCAATCGATGCGCGCTCTTCTTCTGACAGTTTCGAAGCTGCCTCAACGATGTCTCCCACTTTCATGCCCTCAGTTTAGCCTCCTCTCTGCAATGTGCGGGCCGATTTTCAGGGAGAACGTCAGTGGAGTGCGGGCTCCGGCAGGCGGAAAGCACCGATCACGTGGTTGGTGGTGGTGACTTTTAGTCGCCACAGTATCGAACCCAAGCATTCCGCGGTGACTAAAAGTCCCAGCCACTGGATCTCAACGTCTCTACCGTGGTCATGTAACATGACTAACTCAAAAACTAACTTGATCGTGCTATTCCGTGACGACTCCTGAGTCAACCTCTGCCGGGATTTTAAACCGCGAATGAGCTTCGACGAAAGGTGCATAGAGACACTCAGCAGTGAGTGTCCAATTTCCCGCATGTCGTAATCGTTCTGGAACGAAGAGCCGAAGCCCCGGGCTTCCGGGGGTCAATATTTGTATTTCGAACAAGCTATTTTTAGGTTCCGGCTCTTCCAATTGAGCAGTATTGGAGGGGGCGGGCAAGAAGCCAAGGCGCAAAGCACTCACTGAGAACAAGTACAGAAACTCTTCCTTCGAATTGCAATGTTCCAATTCATCCATCAAGTAGACTGCCGTTCGGTGAGCTCGTTTGACGTCGCGCCGCCGTTGTAGGGCACGAATCGTTTGGGAACGCAATCCTGACCATTGGTGCACAAACCCCAGTTGCTTGGCACCGAATAGCGCCATGAAGAAAAAGACAGCCGCAGCGATAGGAATCATCACGCCTTGATTCCAAAAGATCGCGAGTCCAGCTAGGCAGAACACGATGCACACTCCGTACAAGATGAAGAGTGACCTGCGCTTTGAGAGCCCGCGCCGTTGGAGTCGATGATGGATATGATGAGCATCAGCATGAAATAGAGGCAGCCCACGAACGCCTCTCCTCACGATCGCGTAGGCAGTATCAATAATGGGAAGGCCGAGAGCGATTAGAGTGACCAGAAAAATGGCCATCACTGAGCCCTTCTGCGAAGTCATCATCGAGTGAGTGGCGATGAAGGCACCGAGAAAATAGGCACCACCATCTCCGAGATAGATCTTTGCGGGTGGAAAATTGAAGAAAAGGAATCCTAGCAACGCACCGAGTAAAGCTAGGCACGTCACGGCCGCCAAGACCTGTCCGCCTGAAATTGCCAGCAACGCGAGCATGCCACAGACAAAAATCCCAATGCCGGCTGCCAACCCATCCATGCCATCGATCAGGTTGATGACATTAGGGATCGCGACCAACCAAAGAACGCTGATTGGAAGACTCGCTGCACCCAAAAGGGCACCGGTCTCTCCGCTTAAAGTCGTGACGGTGTCTATACGCAATCCCAGTGCGAATGCTCCAAGGGCAATGGCAAACTGTCCGACCAATTTCGTGCGCGCCCCAAGGGGTCGAATATCGTCAATGAAGCCCAACAAGAAGAACGCAGAAGTAACGACAATAACCACCATCCACTCATCCACGGCTTCAGGGTCTGTCATTGCGAAGAGGACGAATCCAGAAAGGTAGCCGCAGACCAAAGAAAGGCCTCCAAGCCGGGAAACGCTTAGATGGTTGATCTTACGGTGAGCATCACGTTGTCCGTCGATCCCCTTGCCGAAGAAGATGCCTTTCATGATCAGTTGGGCGATCCCAATCGAGATCAAGGCGCCTAAAATCAAGGCACCCACAATGATCGCTGTCGCCTCTCTCATGTGCTCTTGATAAGACGTGCTCTGAACGACAGCCCAACAAATAATGGCAAGCCCGTAGCCAGGTAACCCGAGGCGGGTTCGCACTCGAGCCCATGGATCAATTCAAAACTAAGCAACATGGTCTATTGGGAGAAGGTAAAAGAGGTTGGGTCCTGAAGTTTTGAAAAAACGGAACGTCTGCGAATTGATGCAAGATTCGGTCAGGAAATCGCCCAGTAAACTTGACGGAACACCAGTTTGGTGCTTCGTCAAGCGTACTCCTGTTGGATCATTGAAAGAGGACACCGTGGCGGGTGAAAACCAGGCAGCTTCAGAGGCTTTCCTGGCGTCTTGGTTTGGATTTGATTGCTCTTCAGAACCGCTGCCGCAGCTCGTTCCTCTTTCGCCGTTTCATCGCTATCTTCGTCCTCCCTCAGCTGCCTGTCGAGGTCCCAGATTTGCTTCAACTTTGACTCGATCCATGCCTTCAGCTCGAAGGGATCATGCCGCGCTCGCCATGCTTCCAGTGCTGCCGCGGTCGCTTCGTCTTCGTTCTC
>CALLLI010000098.1 GCA_938082635.1 uncultured Verrucomicrobiales bacterium | reverse complement strand
CAGCCCCAAACGGCGAAACCACGCCGGAATCATGTCCCAACTCGACGAAGACCGCCTGCCCACCGTCCTTCCCACGCACAAACCTGCCACCGCCCCAGAATAGGCATTATTGATAGAAGCTTATGAGATATGCGGGCTAGTTCTCTGCTGGAGTGCCCCATTTGAAATGGGGCCGATGTATTCTCGCGCGACGACGAGATTGTCGAAGGAGACTATGTTGATCGGATGCTTTGTCCAGCGGTCTGTCACGTAGGCTTCCAAGGTGAGAGCATTAGCCCACACGGTCGGTGAAGTGCGCCACGAAATGCCGTTCCAGTGGCCTAGCAGTTTTCCGTCGATCCAGAAGGCTTGTTCACCATCGCGTTTCCCTGTGGAGTTGTGCTTGAGCATGAACTCGCAGCAGATCCAGGTGTCTTTGGGGATGTTGGGTAGGTCGTCTGGCCGGAACCCATTGCCCCAGTATTTCCCATCGGGAGCGGGCTTCATCTCATGCCAATAGCTGTAGAAGTTCCAGCGACCCGGTGCCGGCCATTTGCCCCAGTTTCCCCAAGGCTCCAGTGCGGTCGAGAACCGTGTGTCGCCTTCAGGCTTGAGGCCAGCACCGCCAAAGCCGGACCAGCGATCTTTGCCTTGTAGGTTCTTGTTAGCACGGAGCGTGACGAAATGGTGAATGTACTCGGCATCCTTGTCGAACTTCCTGTAGAAGCGAATGAAGAGAGTCGGAGCCGATTCGAACCATTTGGTGAGGCCGCCTCCGGTGTTGTGGGCGAGGTCCGCTCGGACTTGAAGTGATTGGCTTGCCGAGACGCTTGTCTAATGGATCTACGAGCGAGAGCACGCGCTTGTCCTTGTCACGCGCCTCATCCCAGTGGCTGGTGTAGTCGTCGCTTTTAAAGTCCTCAGCGGAGATCACTGCAGGATGGTCAGTGATCTCTACGTTCTCAGAGAATCCTTCCCCTTGAGGCAGCGAACTGGAACCGGCGTTGTTCGTGCTCGGGTCAGCGTCGGCAGCAACCAGCGAGGCAAACAATCCGATGACGACAGAGAGAGAAAGGCCGGAGGTGGTCATGTTGAAGGTACCCCTCCGCTGGTCTTGGCGTCGTCTGGGCTGAGCTTCCACACCACCCAGGTGCAGGCGATGAGACAGGCGTCTTTTGCAATGCCGCCGTGCATGTCGCTGAGCGATTCGAGGCGGAAGCCGACGACGAGCACGATGAGGTTGCCCATGCTTGCGGTCGCGACGAGGACAACGAAGCGCTCTTGCCACCCACTGCAGAGGATGATGCCAGCGAAGATCATGGTGACGCCGAGTAGTTGCAGAAAGGTGTCAGGATTCGGCCAGTGCATGCCCGAGCGTAGGATGAAATCGCGTTGCATGTCCGTGGGCCAGAGGATCTTGGGAACAAGGCCTTCCCAGATCCAGACGAGTCCGAGGGACCAGCGGCAGAGCAGCCGGAGTTGACGATGAAGATGTTCGGTTTCTGTCATGATGGTTGGCTTGTTAAGGTTAGAGCGTGTGTGGGCGGCCCATCCAAACGTTTTGGGCGCCGGGCGTGTAGTGGGCATTTATGAAACGGCTACCTCGAACGGTTTCGTTTAAGAGGCTGGTGTCCGAGACTTCGGCGTCGATTCGAGTCTGGTTTCACGGTGGGTGCCAGATACGGAAGTAGCAGAGCTTGCCGAAGCGCAAGGTGTAAGCGGTGTAAGCGGTGTAGCGTTCTAGCAGAAAGGCGTCGAGTGTGTCCGGCTTACATGGTTTGTATGTAGTACCAGGATCAATCTTGGCGCGGTATCTGAGGTGAGAGGTGTTGTGGTCGTGCTGTTCACGACCTGCCCAGACGTCGCCCTGTAGGAGTCCTTCCTTGTGCTGCTGCTCATAGGTGAGTTCGCCTAAGTGATAAGGGAGGCAGAAGGTGCGCGGGCCAAGAAGGCTGCGAGTCTGTTGGGAACCCATTCAGTCATGAAATAGATGCCAGGTTCGTCGCCGTGCTTCACGTAGGTGCGCACGTTGAGGAAGGTGTGGGTGGCGATGGGTTTGAAGAGCGCCTTGGCGAATTTTCCACCGAGTCGTGGTCGCATCTCTCGCATGGTGAAGGCGACGAGGGTGACAAAGGCATGGCCTTTGTGGAGATCGAGGGGCCCCGGAACGAGTGGTTGTAGAATCTCAGGATCCACTTCGAAGTGAATGAATACGGCGCGATCCCAGTGCGCTAGGAAGAGAGGCTCGCCACGGCTGTTGAGAAGCCTTGCCTTTCCTAGGTCACTGAAAGTCGGTTGCGTCACCCCAGTCGGCCTCCAAGTAAGTAGCCGATGGCCCAGCCGCCATAGACGAGTGTGAGGATGAAGTGAGCCATGGTTCTGGGAAGGTTTTCACGCCAGTGGCTCCAGCTGTAGTAGGTCCACTGAATGATTAGACGAATGCCCCAGAAGATCCCAATTCCTGTGGTGAGCCAGATGGCGAGGGGATGGCTTCCAAGGGCAAAGTCTTCGGCGAATCGCCACGTGAGGATACCGAGTAGTGCCACGGTGATGCTGATGAACCAAGCGTGAACATGGAAGACCTCGCGCGGCAGCTTCGCGAGACGCTGGAGATCCTCCTGCCAGTCTAACAAGGTTGGCAGAAAGAAGTTGAGAATGGCGAGGGCGATCTGGCCAATAGCAGCGGCTTGAAGGCCGTGTATGAGGAACTCTGTCATGATGGCTAGGTGTTTAGGTTATGTAGGGCGGTGTTGAGATCCGTGTATTGAAATGAATACTCTAGGGCTTCGAGATTGGTAGGAACCGCTCGTCTACCTGTGAGGGCGATGTTAGGATCGCTGTTGATCAGCCAGGCTCCAAGGTGAACGAGGGGAGCGGGGACTCGTGGGCTCCAAGGGCGCTTTAGTATTTGCCGTAGAGTTGTCATGAAGGTGCGATTGGTCACGGGGTCTGGGCTGGTGGCATTGATGACGCCATGCTAGGTCTCGTTGTTGATCGCTTGGATGAAGAGACTCACCATGTCGTCTTCGTGGATCCAGCTGACTCTCTGTTGGCCATGTCCGATGGGCAGGGTAGGCAGGCGCTTCGAGTTTGAGGAACGGGCGGAGATCCATGCCGGGTCAGCAGGTAAGGAATCCAACTTGCTGCACGATGCGCAGAGGCGGACCGTGCTTGATGAGGGCGATCTTGATCGTGAGGAATAGAGCAATTGCCAATACCCACATGGCCCCAAACGCAGGCCATTGGAATGGGAAGAGGTATTCCCAGTTTTTTCAAATTTCTGTCGTGAGAGAGATCATCTCGCCTGAGATTTCTGTCTTTACAGAAATAAAGCAAGTGATTTCAGCCTGATCACTCTCAGTCATGGGAGATAGTGTTGTGTGGGCCTGTAGTCTCAGTAGGTGGGAGGAGAGCGCTTCTTGTCAGAGAATGTCAATCGTGGGGACGGTCAAGAATGGCCATCCTACGAGGTTTACGAGCCCCAGCGATCCTTCAGCCCATCGAAACTATCAATGCGGCGGTCACGGAAGAAGGGCCAGATCCGGCGGAACTCTTCCTGCATATCGAGGTCGCAGGTGACGATGGTGACCTGTTCCTCTGTGGTGCTGCCTTCTGCGATGACTTCACCGTAAGGATTGGTCACAAACGAGCGGCCCCAGAAGAGCGTGTCGCCTTCCTGGCCAACGCGATTGATCGCGGCGACGTAACAACCATTGGCCACGGCGTGACCGCGCTGGACCGTTTGCCATGCGTTGTGCTGAGCCGGGCCGAACGTGTCCTTCTCTTCTAACAACCACCCGATAGCTGTGGGGTAAAGGAGAATGTCGGCTCCTTGCATGGCCGTCAAACGCGCGGCTTCGGGATACCATTGATCCCAGCAGATGAGCACGCCGATGGTTCCAAAGGCTGTTTCCCACGCTTGGTAACCAAGGTCGCCTGGCGTGAAATAGAATTTCTCATGGAAGCCCGGATCCTCTGGGATATGCATCTTCCGATACTTGCCTAACAAGGCCCCATCGGCGTCGATGACAGCAGCCGTGTTGTGATAGACCCCGACTGCGCGTTTCTCAAAGAGCGGGAGCACGATGACGACACCTAACTCTTTCGCTAGGACGCCAAACCGGTCGGTCGTGGGACCAGGCATGGACTCCGTCAGATCGAAGTGTTGAGGGGCTTCTGTCTGACAGAAATACAAGGTGGAGCAAAGTTCTTGCAGGCAAATGACTTGGGCTCCTTGCGAGGCGGCTTGGCGAACCATGGCCTCTGCCTTCGCAAGATTTGCGGCTGGCTCAGCCTGAGCGGCAAACTGTGGCAATCCAAGGGTGATCTGCTTCTTCATAACTCCGTGTACTTTTTATGAGATCCGCGCGCTTTGTCCACCGGATACTTCGCTGCGTTTTTGGCCATCTTCTGGGTCATGGCCTCGAGTAAATCGATGTCCAGGTTGTCGGCCAGCTCGAAGAGATACATCGCGATGTCCGCGATCTCGTCTTGAACGGCTTCGCGATGCGTGGCCACGCGTTCGGCGCTCTCCTCAGGAGTTTTCCAAAGAAAGTGCTCCATGAGCTCGCTCGCCTCGATGGTGATCGCTGCAGCGAGCTCCTTAGGATTGTGAAACTGCATCCAATCGCGTTCGTCACGGAACGTGCGGATCTTCTGGGTCATGTCTTGCACCGTCATTGATGGGCGACTATGCGCTGCTCGCAGTCGCGAGGAAACCCCGAAGTCGCAGGAAGGCAATTTCTGCAACTAGCGGCCTGGGGAACCGCCTTTCTCGGTGCTCGCTTGCCAGGCGCTCGCACTGCTGGCTTCGAAACCGTCCTCGGCTCCAACTCTTTCCAAACTATGCCCACTGCCATCGGCGCTGGTGGGCCAAGGGGCGGCGTCATCATAACGGACCTCGCAGATGGGCGTGTGGTCACTACGGCTGAGAACGAGGTGCTCGCCTTTGTTGGCAAGTTTGCCAGAGTCCCAGGGGTGGAGCTGGATATCTTTCAGCTTTGGATAGGCGGATGCAAAGTGTTCGACGTTGCTTGTCAGGACGAGGCGGGCTTTGGGGGCTAGCGAAGTGCTTGCTAGTTTGCTGAGGTCACTTTCGATGCCTTTGGAAAATTTGAACGGGCTCAAGTCGATGGAGGTGCTGCCAACGTTCGTAAGTTCGATAAATTCCGGATGCTCATCGACTGGATGATACATGATCTCGGTGATGACCAGGTCCGTGAGAATTTCTGGCGTCTGTGCCCGAATCTCTATGGGAAGAGACCAGTGACTACCGCGTCCGGTGTCATCGAAATAGCGTGCACGCACCCGGTAGGTCTGACCTGGGACGAGCGAAAGGTTGGGGAAGGTGAACGTCGTCCCTTTCTTGATGAGCTCGCTTTCCCACATCGGCACCATCTCAAAGTTGGGTGGCTCTACGCCCGCGATTCGCCACTTGAGACAAGCAAGCGTGCTTGGGCCTTGCATGTCTTTGAAGGCGCTGCATTGAAATGTCAGGGCATCTTTCTGAACTGCTTGTCGAATGGTGGGTGTGAGAGGAGTGGAGAGGTCTCGGGCATTACGTTCTAACAAGCGGTATCCCCATCCGCGATAGCCTTTGTCGGGATCGTGGGAGACCACGGGGGGAGTGAGGTAGTCTTTGAAATACTGAACGCGTTCGGCGAAAGTGTCGGTGGCGAAGCTTAAATCTTCGCCAGCGCGATGATTACTAAAGTGTTGGCCGCGGATTCGTTGGCGAAAGAAAGTGCCAGCGTGTCGCCTAGTCGTCCGTGGGTGATAGTTCCATAGAAAGCGATCAAGCTCGGCCCAACTTGCTTGTTGGCTAATGGGTCCTAGGTCTTTCACCAATTCATCGACTAAATGTCCAATCCGCTCGGGAGTGAAGAGTAGGTCGAGCAATGTTCGTGCGCGATTCTGATAGGCAATTCGAATCGGTTCATGGGCCAGGCTATACTTGAGCATGGGGTGCCAGCGATAGTGGTCAGGATCATAGGCTACGGGTCGCATGCAGAGATCGGCATCCCACGGGAGAGCTTGCCAGCCACGCTCTGGATGACGATGCAGAAAGTGATTGTGGTTGAGTTTCTGATCGATCCGAGCGGTGGCGAGGCTAACCGCGTGAAAGCTGTAGTAGCGTTCTAGATGGACCGTTTGTTGCCACCATTCGAGTGTTTGGCGTTGATGAAGGCTGCGCCAGAAACTCTCGTAGTCCATGCCAGGCTTCGGTGGACTGGCCGGTTCTCGAGAGATGGTGTTGCCCATCTGTTTTATCCTAATGAGTTCATTGTCAGGCTCATTATGATTGTCCAACATGAAGCCGTCAATGGCTTCAAAGGGCATGTAGAGCCCCCAGAGATCTCCCGAATACTGGTCCTTGCTCGCCTCAAAAAAGTCGTCAATGACTCGTAGTTGCGCATAGGCGGTGTCGGGAGAGGGGACGCCCGCAAGTTGATAAAGGCGAAACGCGAGCCGCTCGTTGAGGGATGCGTTTCCTCGAAACGCCGGGTGATAGGGAACCGTGCCAGGATTGAGATTGAGTCGCTTCCATCGGCGTTTGTTAGAAGCGGTATTGCCGTCGAGGGTGTGCGCCGGCAGTTCGTGAGTTCGGTTGAAGTTGATGCGCCACTTGTTCTTTCCGACCATGTAGGTCGTTGTCTCTCCGCGATTGCGGAAACGGATGTGGTCATAGACGCGAGATCCAACGATCAAGGTGCCGTTGAAATAAGTTTCATTGTAACGCCCCTCATACTGCGAGCGTTCGACATCGATGTTCGAGGCAAGAAGGTGAAGGCACGGGAGGCTATTCGTGGTCTTCTCTGAGAAGGTCTTCGGTGGAGTTAGGCCTGGTTGGTCCGCGCCCGTCCAGGCAGGCGCGCCATCGTAACAGTAGTAAGCGAAGTTGGATTGGGGATCATCGGCGTAAGGTACGGTGACGGCAGATCCTTTCTCGTCCTCGGCCAGAATCCGATAGCGCATCAAGTGGCGGTGTTTCTGCCAGTCTCCAGGCAGGGTCGCTGAATAACGTCCATCCTTAAACGTCATCGGTAACGTCTCCCAGGTCATGTCATATTGAGAATCGTCCTTCGGCACGTAACTGCCGGGCAGGAGCTTTTGATAGAGAAGTGTGGATTTGGAGACGCTATCGGGATCGGTGATCTTTGCGGATATCGTTACACGTTCACCACTGCGAGGTAGCGCGGGTGCGTGGATTACTTGGCGAATCTGTGGAGGCGCTTGTGATAGAGCGCTACGATTGGGGGCACCTGGCGAAGGGCGTGGAGGAATCGCTCCTCGTGGAGTCTCCACGAGTGAAGCATCGATGGAGAAGTCTGAACTCGTAAGTGTTCCGTTGACTGCGAGAATCGCGAGGACATTGTTTCCCGCGCGAAGAAATCTGCGCGGTTGTGACAGCGTGATCGTTTCCCAGGTAGCTTCGTGATTCCGTGTCGTGCGGCTTCGGTGATTTGGAGATCTGTCTGTCACGCGTAGCCGACCGGCTTCTCTGCCATTGATCCAAATCACAGCTCCGTCGTCACAATAGACTCGCAGGCTCAGTGGGCGATTTAGCGAGGTGTCGTCGGCGATCTTGAAACGGTGCCGGAGAAAGACGGTCGAGTAATCGCCTAACATGTCGTTTAGCACCGTGCGGTCATCGCCATCGGCGTAGCCGATTGGGGTCTGTGCCTTCGTCCAAGGGCTGCTATTGAAGGAAACAGACCGCCATTCCATAGGAGGTTCCTTTAGTCCTTTGAAATAGCGCCAGCCATGGCTAGCCGCGTCGACAAAGACTTTAGGAGCCTCTTCGGCGGCCGTGGTAGAAGGCATCGAAGATCGCCAGGATCCTCCCAGGTCATTGTCGAGCTCAGGATGAATGAGTTCCATCGAAGCGCCTCCTCCGGCCGCGGCCGTCGGCCAGGGGAATCCCACGCCGTAGTCGACGCTGTCCACCTTCTTGCCACGTGCGTTGAGTAGAGTGAGGGCTTCGCCAGCATTGCTCAGTTTGCCTGTCCACGGGCCAAGCGCCTTGGCGCTGTAGAATTCTGTCAGAAGTTCCGGGTTCTCTGCTAGCACAAGATACTCTTTGGGCGCCAAGCTGGTCGCGTTAGGAAAAGTGTAGTCGATTCCCTCATCAAATCGCCATCCTGACAGATCAGCGATGGTGTCACCGTGATTGTGTAGTTCAATGAACTCCAACGGCTGACCGCGTTCTGAAGGGTTGTAGTGGATCTCGTGGATGACCACGTTTCCCCATGAGGCGATCGAGAAGAGAAGAGCGAGGGCAACGACAAGGCAGATTCTCATGAGGCACCGAAAGCTAGCATGGTTCTACGAGGTGAGTCATCGAAAGATTTCTGCTGACAGGGCAGGGGAGAGCCGGGAGTATGCTCCTATGAAGTTCCCTACCCATCCAAGTCGGCGTCGGTTTCTCTCCCAGGTCACTGCAGGAGCTGCTCTTGCTACTCGCTCGGCCGTCGCGGATCATCACGGCGGCGGCAAGAAGCTCGGCTTTGCTCTCGTCGGACTAGGAAGTTTGGCCACGAACCAGATCGCTCCCGGATTACTCAAGTCGAAGCACTGTAAGCTCGCCGGCATTGTCACCGGCACGCCGACTAAAGAGAAAGTGTGGGCGGAGAAATACGGGATTCCCGAGAAGAGCATCTACAACTACGAGAACTTTGATTCGATCAAAGATAATCCTGACATTGACGTCGTCTATATCGTTCTGCCAAACTCTATGCACAAGGAGTTCACCATCCGAGGCGCGCAGGCCGGTAAGCATGTCTTGTGTGAAAAGCCGATGGCGAATAGCGCGGTGGATTGTGAAGCCATGATCGCGGCTTGTAAGAAAGCCAATCGCAAGCTTGCCATTGGGTATCGCTGTCATTTCGAGCCACACCATCAGGAAATCATGCGATTGGCCCGTGAGAAGACCTTTGGCGAGATGAAGATGATCGAGGCAGGCTTCGGTTTCCGACTCGGTAATCCCAATCAATGGCGTCTCAAGGCGGACCTTGCGGGTGGCGGCGCTCTCATGGACGTCGGTATTTATGCTCTGCAAGCTTGCCGATACCTGACAGGGGAAGAGCCTTCGCTGATCTCGGCGATAGAGACGAAGACCGACTTTGAGAAGTTCAAGGAAGTCGATGAAACGATCGTCTGGACCATGACCTTCCCGAGCGGTGTTATCGCGAATTGCAGCACGACCTACAACTTCAACGGTGTGAAACACTGCAAAGCCTCCTGCTCAGATGGCTGGTTTGAACTCGATCCGGCCTACGGCTACGACGGTATCACGGGCATGACGAGCAAAGGGGAACTCAAGTTGGAGTCCGGCGACCAATTCGCGGCCGAGATGGATGACTTCGCCAAATGCATCACCGAGAATAAGGAGTCCCGAGTCTCGGGCGAGGAAGGCCTCAAGGATCTCATCGCGGTCGAAGCCATTTACAAATCTATCCGCACGGGCACTCCCGTCCGGTTAGGTTAAGGACGAAAGTAAAGAACCACGGAAGGCACAGAACACACGGAAGTGATGTCGAAGTCCTGTATTTGTGCGTTTATCCTCTGAGTTCTAGGAGAATCTCCCCAACGGACCGCCCAGATCTAGTAATGCTCTTCCAGAAGCAACTTTCCGTGTGTTCCGTGCTTTCCGTGGTTCATCTCCCTTCATCGTCATGCGCTATCTCTCTCTCATTCTCTTAACGAGCCTTCTCTCCAGTTGTATCACCGCCAGCCACCCATCCCGCAGTGGTTCAGGTGGCACCAGCCTAGCGCGAGATTACTGGGGACATCGGCCCGGCCCGCAGGGGTTTCACACCGTGATCATTGACGCCGGTCATGGTGGCCGAGATTCGGGAGCCGTCTCGCGCCATACCGGCGACTACGAGAAACATCTCGCGCTCGATACGGCCAAGCGCCTTGCTGCTAAATTGCGAGGCCAGTTCTTAACGGTCTTCATCCGGAGCGGTGACAGCTTTGTCGATCTCGATGACCGTGTGGCCATGGCCAGTCGCCAAGGGGGGGCCATTCTCCTCAGCCTCCACTATAATAGTAGCTCGAGCAGCAGCGTCCGAGGACCGGAGACCTATTACTGGCGAGTGGATAGCCACGGTCTCGCCACTCGCATCCAGAGAGGCTTAGAAAGCGTCATTCCAGCCAAATCTGGAAATCTAGGCCTTCGCCGTCGTCGACTCCGACTCACCCGGAATCCGCAGATTCCCTGTGTGCTCGTTGAATTCGGCTATCTCAGCAATGCGGGAGAGGCCCGACTCTGTGCGGATCCCGCCCATCGCGATCGTTTGGCCAGTGCGGTGGCAAACGCCATCCGCGCCCAAGCTCAGCAAGGGGATGCCGGCACCGGCCCCAAGCCGCCACCGCTCAATCAGCCCCTGAGTCGACCGACCGACCCAGCAGGCACCTAGGATTCCGATTCCGAAGTCCAGAATGCAGCCTCAGCATCTCGCTGGGGGCTGCGTGCGAGAGGAAGACTACCCAATTTGCCTCTTAAAGTGCCCACTCGAAGGTTAGAAGAGCCTTGCAATCAGGCCCTAGGAATGCGTTTTCGCGTCTCAGAACCAATCTTTCGCCACTCGTTGAGAAATTTAGTATCTCTTAACTAAATTTTAGATTCGACGCGGCCACTGGATTCTAGACCCCGAGGAGTTCGCACTCGCTATTTCGGACATTCTTTTGACTTTAGTAATTGAGGGACTGAAAATAATCGCTTTACTCGTTATAGTTAGGTGGTAAAATGAAGGTGCTTGGGTGTCGCCATCGCTTTCGAAATAAACGCCAGATCGTGTAAGGTTTCACGATTTCCTACGTTATCTTGAAACGAATGGCCGCACTTTGCGTAGTAATGTTTGAAAGCTAACCTTGACCATCACCCCGAAAGTCCTACAATTAACATCATAGATTTTCTATCCATGAAGACGACAAAACTTCTCTACCTCATCCCTACCGCCCTAGGTCTTGCTCTGGTGGGTGCCTTTGCCCAAACCGCGAGTTCGCCTTCGATTGGGTTTAACAAGGTGACTTGTGCTGCTGCTGCTGACACTCTAATCTCAGTTCCGTTTCACTTAAAGCCTGAGTTTGTTGGTGTCCTGAGTGCAGCTCCAACGGATGCAACTGGTGGCTCTGTGGAAGCTGGTGAGAACATTGTAATCGAAGTGTCTGGGACTTCATGGACGAACGATTCATTTGTGGGTAGCCACTTTGTTCGTTTCACGTCAGGTGCGAAGGATGGTTATTATTTCGAAGTGTTTGCCAACACCAGTAACACACTGACTCTCGATTCTAATGGTGCTGACTTGATCGGGATTGCTTTAGCGGATCAGGTGAGCCTGATCCCGCACAATACTCTAGGAAACTTGTTCCCAGATGGTAATGGAGTCAATCCATCCACAAGTGGATTCATCCGTAATACGGAGATCTTCTTTCCTTCAGCGGCTATTGGCATTAACAAGGGGTCTGCGGCAACTTACTTTTACAATTCTACAAGTTCTCGATGGGAAAGTTTTCCTCCTGATGGGAACAAAGACAACGTGGTTGTTTCTCCTCATAGTGTTATGATTGTGAGAAATAACACCGGAGAGACCCAGATTTGTTTTAGTGGCAGAGTGCCGTCCGCGAAGCATGCTGTGCAAATTGACATTGGGACGGCTGCCAATGATGTGTTCTTCAGCATTGATCGACCGATTCCTGTATCATTGGAAGACAGTGGTCTTGAAGTAGGCGGAGCCTTTGCGACTAGCGCGAATGGTTTTGTGAGAGCTGACGAGCTATTCGTTTTATCGTCAGGACAAAAGAATGCCGGTGCTGCTAAAATCTACTTTCTTGTGACGCCTGTGGACGGTGGTGACTCTGGATGGCGATTGTTTCCCAACCCCACCAACGATGTGGGTTCTGATGTCGTTTTTGAGCCTGGAGAGGCTGTTATCATCCGGAAAGATGCTGCAGGAGTAGATGCGACTGTTTTCGGAGTTAACGCTCCTACGTATTAGTTCTTTCAATCTTAAATACTTAAATATCTGATTAATGATTATCTCGATTCGCGCTTTGTTAGGATGTGGCTTTTTTATTGTTGCGGGTGTGGCGCATGCTGCAACGTTGGCAGTAACGGCTGGCATCTTGAAAGATGGTAGTGGGGCGACGCCGATAGCCAATGATTTCGTTTGGTTCTTTGTTGCCGATGTTGCGGGGGACGGTTTTGATTCCACTCCAACCCCTGGTGATTTTCTAGGGGGATCAGATGATGATATCATTGTGCTTGGTGGTCTGCATCTTTCCGCGAATCCGCTTGGTTCTGGTTCGATTGGTGACAACATTGAATTTGATACTGTGCTCAACCCAATCCCAGGAGCAGTGACCGCAGGTACAACTCCTATTCAGCTTGTTTGGTTCCCCACGCTCACTTCGACTGGTCAGGTTCCCGCCGGAAATGATCCCTACGGAGTCTATCGATCAGATGTTGCGCCGGATGCTTCGACCCGTGATTTCACATTCCCAGATGCAGCACTTGAATCGCTTAATATTTTAAATGGGGATGTTTCTGGAAGTCTCCCGGCGTCAGCCTTGAATGCTGGCTTTTCAGTTGTTCCCGAGCCTGCTTCTGCGCTGTTGGTTGGTATAGGGTTATTTGGATTGTTCATTCGTCGTAAGAAGTAGGCTGAAGGTTTTCTTTGATCCGGCAGGACCAAATATGGTCCTGCCGTTCTTGTGTTCAAGTATATCGATTCTAAAAAACGACTAGGGGCGGATTCTTGGAGAGCCAGGTGCGGCTGGAAATTGCTACCATTTGATGTCTCGTGCCATTGAGGGGCGGATCATCTTTGATGGGGTTGGGAGAAAGAGCGGTTTCGGGTTCTTTTGGAGCCGCACGCAGAGATGGTGGGGATCGAGGTGTTCACCTGGTGCTGCCTGTCGAATCACTTTCATCTCTTGGTGGAGGTGCCGAACGCGGAAGTGGCATGGGCGCAGTTGGCTGATGAGGAGATCCTGCTGCGGATTAGGCGAGTCTGCAGTGAGGAGCGGACGAAGAGTTTGCGCGATCAATTGATGCTGTTGAAAGAGCAGTCGCCTGAAGTGGGTTATGTTGATTATCGGAAAAAGCTTCTAGCTCGTATGCTCGATGTGTCTGTGTTCATGAAGGCGCTGAAACAGGCCTTCACCCGGTGGTATAACAAGAAAGCGAAACGAAAGGGGCTGTTGTGGCGGGATCAGTTTAAGAGCGTATTATCAGAAAACGATTTGAAGGTTCTCTTGACGATGGCGGCCTACATTGATCTCAATCCGGTGCGTGCGAGGATGAGGAGCGAGAGTATTTCAGGGCTCTGCTGCGGAAGGTGGAGGCGTTTTCTGGTATGGAGGTGATCACGTGGACGATGTTGTCGAATCACCTGCATCTTGTCGTTCGCGTACAGAGCGGCCACAAGACGATGGGCAAATTGATCTGTGGGAGCGGCTTGCTGCCTTGTACGTCTCCGAAGAACTTGAGGAGATTCGATTATCTTATGAACCGGATCTCTGAAGTGAATCCAGGCGTGGCTGGCCAATTGATGGCAGAGGAGTTTCTGAAGCGTTTCCTGGCTCGGATGTAGGATCTGAGTGAGTTTATGAAGACGCTGATGCAGCGATTCTCGCAGTGGTTCAATCGAAGACACGACCGAGTCGGACGTCTATGGGAGTCGCGCTTTAAGAGCGTGCTTCTTGAGGGGAGCCGGGAAACTCTGATTAAGGTGGCGGCCTACGTGGATCTCAATGCTGTGCGGGCGGGCGGTACGCGGAGGTCGTAGCTGGAGATGCGAGAGCCCAGAAGGGATTGGGAATGATTATGATGGATGAGGCAAGTGTGCAGGGTGGGTCGGTGCCTTGGAGCCGGGTGAGTGAAGTCTATCGCCGAGTGCTATTCGATATTGGTCAGGAAGTTCCGAACTGCAGTGGCGGGGCCAGGTAGCGTGGGTTCAGTGATAGTGAGGTGGCAGATGTGCGTGGGAGATGCCCAGTAAGTCGTTAAAATAGGAATGGTGGATGGTTGGCGCCCCTTGCTACAGGCAGGGGCACCAAATTCAGAAAAAACCAACCATCCATGACCACTCAAACACTCCAAGAACAATTCCTACAGTCCAATTCCG
>CALLLI010000097.1 GCA_938082635.1 uncultured Verrucomicrobiales bacterium | reverse complement strand
CTCTAGCATCAGCTCAGGCTTTTCAAGTTTATCAACGACTTTGTTAGCAGAAGCTTGGCCGATTTTAAAGATACGGGAAAACACACTCATGGTAAAATCTTGGTTCGCGGTTGGTTAGGATTGCAACGCCTTAGAGAGCGTGTCGGCTGCTTTGTCCGCAGCAAGTTCAAGGGCGTCGAACACCGCTAAGAGTTCGTCTGCGCTGAGATCGCCTAGTTCACGGGCCTCTGCAAGAATGAGCCGTGGATCTTCTGGATTCGCGTTGTTGATGGCAAAGCTCACGGGCAGGATCTCTGTGTTCAGATCGAGAAGCTCGAAGTAGAGTTCGGCCGAGGCAATCTCTGAGACATTGCCAAGATCCACTTCGAAGTAGAGCTTGTTCTCCGACACCTTAAGATAAACAGGAAGCTCACCTTCGCGGGAAACTTGGAGGACTTCGTGCTCAAGCTCTTCAACTTGGAATTCGTGTAGCGATAGGAAACTGATCATTTCCTCTTCGCGCTGCGTTTTGATAAGGACTTCGCTCATAAGTTCGTTAGTGGTTGGTTAAATTTGAAAGGGTGGCGATGATTTCGTCCTCGATCGCGGCAAAAGCGCCAGGATTTTCCGAGAGCACAATGAGAAGGTCATTCTCCTCGATCAAGGTGGCCTTGGAAGGGTTCAGCAGGGGTTCGTCATTGCGCAGAAGACCGATGAGCTGGATGTCGGAGGCATGTTGAAGGATGGCAATCTGCGCATCTATGACCCGCACATCGCGTAGTTTCGTCACCGTGGTATGAAATTCGCAACCGTGTTGGTTGGTGATCAATTGCTCGAAGATGTGATGCGAGCCCGGGGAAAGCAGTTCCTGCACCAGAAGCAGATCGCTGATGCCATCAGAGGCTACGACACTATCAGGCTGCGCACGTTCCATCATGCGGGCATTTTTCCGGCTGACGAGCTCGACCACCGTCTTGATATTGTGCCCAACTTCTTTGTCGATTTGTTCGACAATCGAACTGGTGGCAAAGCTCTCGGCGTCACTGGTAGGATCGCCCGGCTTACGCGCTAGGATGAGGACACTGTCAGCTTCTCTCACATTCGCTCTCTCGAGCACTTCCTCAGAAACCGCGGCCCCCTTGACGAATTGGATTTCCCTCTCGATGAACTCGGCAGGAGCAGCGTCTAAAGCATCCGTCACCACAACGATCAGCGTGTCCTTCACTCGCAGGCGTAGTTCGTCCGTCAACTGGAGGATCTTCTCCTTGGAGGGGAAGTTACAGATAATGATGTGGTTCTGTCGTTTGCTTTTCATGAGCCCTCTACGTTTGAGATTGACACCTTCGATCACGCCATCAGCCACCGTACCTAACAGATAGCCGATGATGCCGATTCCGAGAATGAAACAGGTATAAGAAACCAGAAAACGGCCCGCGAAGGTTTGAGCGTAGAAATCGCCGTAACCCACCGTCGTCATGCTCACCATGGCCCACCAAATGGCGTCCTGCATGGTCAGCGTTGACTGAGCCCCGCGTTCCACCACGTAGAAGAGGATCCCAAACAACACGTTGAGAACAAAGGCCAGAAGCAACGCATTGACGACCTTCACGTCCCGGCGTTCGCGACGCGTAAACCACTTTCGGAGAAAGATAACCATGGGATATCACCATGAGAGGCGAGGCGGAGTGTCACCTAGGAGAGGCGGCGGAACGGACCCATTCTCGTTTCCTGCGAGGGTCTTCCAACCACTCTTTGCTGGCAAGGAAGGTGGCGTTTCTTCTTCTAACAAACGCTCGAGTTCAGCCTCCGCTTGATCGATGATGTCCTCGATCACGGTCTCGCCCGATACCGGACCTTCGTCCGACTCAAATCCAAGCTCGCTGGCATGCAGCGCGCTTGCGCAGATTTCCAGGATCTCATCCCAAACACTTCCTAACAAAAGATCGAACTGCCAGCCCGACTGATCGCGTCCGAACCGTTTCTCTTGCAGAAAGTTCATGAAGACGATCTCTACCGGATCCATCCCGCGATGCGCGGCCACGGCGATACGCAAGTCTTCCCAACGCTCGTCCTCAAGGAAGGTCTTCCACGCAGCGTCCAACTCAAAGGAGAAGTAGGATGAGAATGCGAACTCACCCGCTTCTAAGTCAACGGCGCTGTAGATATCAAAGTGCGTGAGATAGTGGACGTAACGTTGGGCGAACTCCTTGAGTTCATTCAGCCCCGCAGGCGCTACCGCATAATGACTATCATCGACAATACGGACCTGATCCCGCACGAGAAGCCATTCTAGAACCTCCTCCAACGGCTCTTCGTCACGAGGCAATAACAGAGAGAACGTCTTCTTCTGCGTGGCCATGTATTCCAGCAGATAGACACCCGCGAACTGCTTCTTGCGGGTGTCATCAATGGTGTAGGCTTGACTCATACAGCTAGTTGAACGATCCGACAATGATCAACGCAAGGCCAATGACCGAGGCGCCTTCAATGAGGGCAACGCCCCAGTTGCGATCTCTAGCAATCTCATCGTCTAGCGAGGCTTTTGTAAGTATTAATTTGTCCACCATGATACGGCAGGCGACGAGAAGGAAGACGCTGATGATGAACCACACCACCAGGCCAGGAATGGAATCATGACGGGTGATGTAACCGGAGAGCAGGATGCTAATGGCAATCAACGTGAGGCCGAAACTCACGCCGACGGCAGCATTGTCTTTCTCAATCTCATCATGCACATCAAAGCCTACGGTCTTCTGATAGATCAAACCAAAGGCAACGAAGGCTAACTGGCCAACGATAAAATAACAGCAGGTGAGGGCGTAGGTCATGCCGATGCTGACGTCCTCATCGCCGCTCATGGCGGCGCGGATCATTAAGGCGGTGCCAATGTGCGTGCAGGCAATGACCGCACCGGTCCCGACGTTCCTATCTTGAACCAGCTCTTTGGCATTGTTGAACCGCGGAAGTAGCAGGCGGTCGTTGATACCGCGAGCAACGAGGAGCAACGAGATGCCTAACAAACTCCAAATCAGCGTCGATCCGATGTCCGCCCACAAGAAATCTGAGGTGGAATCCGTGGTAAGAACACTCCAGAGAATTATGCTTACGGCTAACAAATAACCCGCGAAGGCTAAACCAATGGCTTTGTTGTCCTTCTCGGTGAGTTGCTCGTTGAGCTTGTAAGAAGATGCCAGATCGTTGGCCCATTTGGCCGCGAAGATGACGACTAACGAAACGGCGACGTAGAGAATCGCTTGGGTATCAAACAGTCCAGGAATCATTTGGACATCCAACCAAGCCGAAGAGAGAATTAGGTTCATGTGAAAGGATGCGGTGAAGGTTACTTGCCGCCGAAGCTAAAGGAACGGGATCGACTCGGGGCCGATCTTCGGATGGAGGGGCTGGTTGATTTGCGAGTGCTGGCTGTTCTCGGTCTAGCAGAGGAACCCCCAAACCCTCCACTGCGCACGCGCTTCGAGGGATTGCGTGTTTGGAAAGATTTCTGCGCTGTGGTGGGATTCTTCAGAGGCGCTCGGACAGTCTTCGCATTCCGACCATCCATGGGGGACTTAGCCGTCGTGGTCATGCTGCTCTTAGAGGCTTGTGTCAGCGTCGATCCACTGGTGCGTGAATTCACTTGCGACTTGTACTGTTTGGTCGGTTGGCGATTCTGAGAACGATAAGAGCCTGGATAGTTGCCGTGCCCCCAACGTGACCCGTAAGACCGGTGGTTACTAAAGATATACCCCATCAGCAACGCATCTGTGAGGCCAAAGCTAGAGCGGTGGTAATGGTTGTTTCCGTAGAGGGACTGATTCCCACGCACTTCGTAACGGCCTCCCGAGTCAGATTCTTTCTCAATGTCGATCCTAGCAATTTCCTGCACCTGGCTCTCAGCACCGTCCGGTGCCAGTTCGACACTGAGCGCGAGTCCTCGAGTATTCCCGCTCCCATACTCGTTCACATTGATGAAATCGACTTTGTCATTCTCATCGAGATCCAGGTTGTGAAGCTTGGGATCACCGCCATTGAGTCGCTCTTCGAACTTCTCAGCGTTGGTCGTTTCCTTAAGCAGGCTCTCGAGAACACGTAGATCAAATTGATCTGCCGCCTCAGCCAAATCCTGACCCGGCATCACGGTCCGGGTTTCCACGTTGTTGCGGGTTCGCTGCTTGCTGGGACAGTTGGAGATCATCGACACGACAAAGATGGCGCCGAAGAGATAGACAAAGATTTGGCCGATGGAGCTGCTCATGATATCGAGAAGGGAAGGTTAATGGGTGGCTTTCCAAGCTTGGAGGTAATATTGCAAGACGTTAGAGTCGGTGAGAGTGGTGATCGAAGTCTCTTCGGTGGTGAGCTGCGTTTTCCCGAAGTGAAGGGAAGCACGGATGAGGTCCGGTGTCAGGTAACGAGTCTCCACAGAGACGTTTTCAATGCCAAGGAGAATGGAACGCAGCTTCTCCGGTCGATAAAGCTCCCCCGCTCCGCCAATCCACCAACCCCACTCGCCAAAGGAAGGGACATTGTCGTGATAAGGCAGGGCGGCAAAGCCAGCAGCTTCCATGGTACGCCCGATGCAGAGGAAAGCTTCCTTCGCATGAACGGGCGACGTGCTCTGCTGAACAAAGATTCCGTCGGCCGTGAGGCGCTGTTTGAGAGCTTGATAAAAGGGTAGGCCGTAGAGTTTGGCCAGATCAGGTGAGTTGGGATCTGGGAAATCGATGATAGCCACCTGAAATCGTCCTGTCGCCTGGCGCACGAAGGTGGCGGCATCCAGGTGCAGGATCTCCAGCTCGGCGGTAGCATCGGATTCACGATCGAATCGCACCCGCTGATTCGTTGCCTGCAGGGTGTAACGTTCACCCCGTCTGAAAGCCTGATTCTCCAACGTCGTCACGCGCGCATCGGCCAAACTATCGTGATTCATTTGTGTGAGCCAAGGGTCTTCCCGCGCGAGCCGCGTCATCTCGGGATCGATGTCAACCAACACCACCTCTCTCACATCGGGGTATTTCAGAACCTCGCGCAAGGCGAGCCCATCCCCTCCCCCCAGGATGAGAATCCGCTCTCGTCGCGGTGCGAGAGCCATCGCCGGATGAACCAGATTCTCGTGGTAAATAAACTCGTCCGCCGAAGAGAACTGGAGGTTTCCATTGATGTAGCAATGCGTATCGCCGTTCTTTCCTTCAGTGACCACAAGATGCTGGTAACGTGTGGTCTCGCTGAGAATGACCTTGTCTCGGAACAACGCTTGCTCAGCGTGGAGCGTCCATTGCGAAGCCAACGCCAACCCATATAGACTGGCCAGAACGCCGACGCCGAGCATGATCTGCGCTCGCAACGGACGTTGCACATGTTCACGAAACAGATAAAGGCAGAAAGCGGCCGTCGCCAACGTCGTCAAGCCTAGCACAAACCCGATCTGAGTGATAGAGAAGATCTTGATGAGCAGAAACACCCAGAGCAACGCCCCGACCAAAGCTCCAATGTAGTCCATCTTTAGAACGCGCGCGAGATTCAAACGCATGTCCGAGGAACCTGACTCGTTGATCCGGATGATCAAAGGTATCTCTAATCCTATCAAAAGCCCAATCAAAGCACAGAAGCCATACTGCACGAGAGCAAAGTGCATCGGGGCGAAGGCAAAGGCAGCCAAGAGCGCGATGGGCCCAAACCCGCCAAAGAGCGCGAGTAGAAACTGACTTTCGATCAGCCGATCCGCGATGCGTTCTTTCCTGATGTGACGCTGCAATTCCGCTCCCATGCCCATGGCAAAGAGCATCAACGCGATGACAATGGCCCATTGCTGAACGGTGTTTCCCAGCAGGTCAGACGCCAACTTGCTGAACGTATACTCGTAGGCAAGCCCGCAGCCACCGAGGATAAACATGACCACACCAGTCAAAAACCCACGAAAACCAGGTCGCTCATCCGCTTGAGAAAGGCTCTTCAGGTTTTCAGCGGCGGCACAAGGCTCAGGCATACAGAAAGGTATTTAAGGGGGGAACCCATCCGATGGAATTACATTCTGGATGCGAAATTGGAACGCACAGATAGATCCTGAATTCCGAGGTTCAAGGACGTTTGTCTAAGCGGAAAACACGCACACCCTCTGAAACGCCAAATACTGAGAGGGATCGCCTTTCCCGTCCGAATGAAATGGGTGATCACATGCTCCTGTTGCTGGTTCACCCGGCCAGCCAGAGACACCCATTACCAGTCTGAACACGTCCATTTCGGATTCCAGCAGACCCAACCCGAAGAAATTGAAGGCCTGCAACTTACGCCGCAATCGAATTTCTAGACACTATGGGAATCGAGATATCATCAAGGCGTCGGAACAAGCGGCAAAGCTAGCGGCGACGTATTCGGAAAGATTCGATTTGCCAGATGGAGTGACCCTTTCAGCTTGGAAAGACGGCGCAGAACCCATTCGCAGCCGACTTGCTCTTCTCATGAAGAATGGCCTCCAAGGAGTCCTGCTAGTCTTAATCAGCCTCTGCCTCTTCCTCAATATTCGCCTTGCAGCCTGAGTTGCTCTGGGCATTCCCGTATCGATCGCTGGAGCGCTCATCTTCTTCACACTGCCAGGAGTTGATCGGTCGCTGACATGATCACCGCCTTCTCCTTCATCGTAATGCTCGACCTCATCGTTGATGATGCCATTGCGTTAGGGGAATTCATCTTCACAGAGAAACAGAAAAGCACCTCAGCTGAAAGTCCCGAGGAATCAGTTCGCTCAACCGTGCGCGGTGTGGCTCGCGTAGTGACG
Source organism: uncultured Verrucomicrobiales bacterium (assembly GCA_938082635.1). Lineage (GTDB taxonomy): Bacteria > Verrucomicrobiota > Verrucomicrobiia > Verrucomicrobiales > DEV007 > JAACDM01. The sequence continues at coordinate 9,072 of CALLLI010000097.1, read as the reverse complement.
CCCGCCACGTTCGGCGTGCTCACAACTATTGCAGCCTTCTATCCACTCACTCGCATCTCGGGCGGTATGGGAAACGTCTTCGGTCAGATCGCCTTTGGCGTCATCTTCTGCGTCATCTTCTGCGTCATCTTCTGCCTCATCTTTTCACTCATCGAGTCCAAGCTCATCCTCCCGTCTCATCTGGCACACATCAACGTTCATAAAAAGCCATCCAATCCCATTTCTCGCTTGTGGGCGCGACTACAATGCGGCGTTGCAGCAGGCCTCAACTTCTTTGTTAGGAAGATTTACCAACCAGTTCTCAGCCTAGCCATCAGCTACCGATACGTGACGGTCGGCATCTTCATTTCCGTATTGGTATTCGTGGTCGCACTGCTGCCCGCCGGAAAGCTTCGCTTTGTCTTCTTTCCCAGCATCTTTAGCGATAACGTCACAGCACCCCTGGAACTAGAGGAAGGCCTACCCGTTGATGAGCTCCATGAGCAGACGCTGCGAATCGCCAAAGCGTTGGAGAATGTACACAGGGACTTCGTTCGTGAGAATGGTGAAGAGGTGGTTCGGCACGTTCAGATCACGGCAGAAACGAATACGAGGCCACGATCTCTGCGAACCTGACGACATCTGAGCCACGCGAAACGGACACAGGTGAAATCATCAATCGATGGCGTGAGACCGTTGGGCCCGTGGCTGGCGCCAAAGCGCTCACCTTCTCAGGGACGGCAGGGCCACCGGGGCGTGGTCTATCCATTCAGTTAGAAAGCAAGAACCTCGAAGATCTCCGCGCGGCTTCGGAAGAACTGAAGCAAGTCATCGCAACCTATCCGGGTGTCTTCGACCCCCAAGACAGTTTCCGATCTGGCCGGCCTGAGATTAAGGTGCCCCTAACAACCGCAGGAGAAGCGTCCGGGCTCACTCGTCGTGATCTTGATGACGCGGTTCGCGCCGCCTTCTTCGGAATCGAAGCACAGCGCATTCAGAGAGGCCGAGACGAGGTGAAGGCCATGGTACGCTACCCTGAAGCAGAGCGCACCAAACTCGACACTTTGCGCGACATGCGTGTGCGCTCTAGCGATGGCACCGCCATCCCCTTCTCCATCGTTGCGGAGACGCAGTTTGGTGAGTCATTGGCTGCCATCGAACGCGCGGATTACAATCGGGTCGTTTCGGTGAAAGCGGAGGTCGATAAGAGCATCACTTCTGGAGACGAAGTGCTTGCTCGGCTGGAAACTGAATTCTCCCCCAAACTTCGTGCAGGATACCCTTCAGTAAACATCTCTCTTCGTGGGGAATCCGAGGAACGCACCTCCATGAAGTCTCTCATGAATGGGCTTATTCTTTCCATTCTCCTCATCTACATCTTACTTGCCATTTCTCTCAAGTCGTATGGCAAGCCGTTGTTCATCATGTCAGTCATTCCCTTCGGCATCATTGGTGCGCTGATGGGGCACTTCATTGTTGGCATTCCTGTCTCGATCTTATCCTTGTTCGGAGTCCTTGCCCTTTCTGGTATTGTCGTTAATGACTCTCTTGTCCTCTCACATCACATTGATGATCTTCGCAGAGAAGGCATGTCCCTACGAGAAGCCGTTCTTGAAGCAGGCCCCAACGCTTCCGCGCGATTCTGTTAACAACACTGACGACCTTCATCGGCCTGTATCCCATTCTGCTGGAGACGAGCACTCAGGCCCAGTTCCTAAAACCGATGGCCATCTCTGTCGGGTTCGGAGTCTTATTCGCCACGGTCATCACACTCATTCTGCTCCCCATCCTCATGATCATGATCATCACCGATGATACACTAGCATCGCCATTCCGCTTCTACAAAGGCTTGCTGAGCCGTCGCGAATCAATACGCTGAAGTAGGTTTGCGGTGTTGATCTCGTCCAGAGAAAGGATGACCTCAGGCCACCTGAATCGCTCAAAAGGAGAACGCCCTACCATTCCATATGAAATCACCGATCCGTATCTTTAGTATCTTACTCCTCTTCTGTGCCAATCTTGCAGCGTCCCCTTACATTGAACTCGGGCCAATGCTTGGCCACGTGGGCGAAGACACCGCCAGCATCTGGTTCAAAGCAACGGGCACAGCAACGCCATCGATTGTCATTGGCCAGCGGGACGACCTTTCTGATGGCGTGAGCCATCCGAGCGCGGTTCTCACTCCATCGAATGAGTTCATGGGATCGATTACGATCACGGACCTTGCTGCCGAGTCGCGCTACGTCTACGCCGTCGCTCTCGATGGTCGTGTCATCACCCCTCGACCGTTTCCCACCTTCACCACGGCCTCACGGTTAGGGTCTGCCGGCCACCTGCGCATCGCTTTCAGCTCATGCCTTGGAGGCAAAGGCGTCGATGCAGCTGCGGCGTGGGCGCAAATGGACGCCAGCTCCGACGCCGACCTGGTCCTTCTCCTTGGAGACAACCATTACGCGGATACCACAGCACGCGACGGGCAAACGTCCGCCTATTTCTCGAATCGCTCCTCACCTGGATTTCGTGCGATTGGTTCACACCTACCAATCTATGGCATCTGGGATGATCACGACTATGGACCGAACGACAGCGACGGCAGTGCCGATGGGAAAGAACGTTCACTGGAGACCTTCAAACAGTTCTGGCCGAACCCCGCCTACGGCGAGGTTGAGAATCCTGGCATTTACTACAAGTTCACGCGTGGCGAGGTTGAGTTCTTCATGCTCGACGTGCGCTACCATCGCTCTCCTGACAAAATGATCGATGACGGCACCAAGACCATGTTAGGCGCAGGCCAACTCGCCTGGCTGAAAGACAATCTCAAGGCCTCCAAAGCCAAGATTAAGATCATTGCGAGTGGTAGCGAATGGCAACGTCACAGCCACGCCGATTCCTGGTCGAGCTACCCACGTGAACGGGATGCGTTCTTCGACTTCCTCAAAGAGGGAGAAATCACTGGCATTCTCTTAATCTCTGGGGACCGACACTTCACGGGCGGCTATCAGATCGGGGGCGAATTCATCGAAGTCACGGCAGGACCTCTCGGGGCTAGAAACTTTCCCACCAAGAACCTACCAGAGATGTTCTTCAATAAGAGCGAAGGCAAACTCTACGCCGTCTTCGACATCGATACGACTGGCGGCACACCGAAAGTCAGCGTGGAGGCCCACCGTCCCGGCGATGGCATCGTTCACAACCAAGAACTACCTTGGGCAGCGATCCTCGGTCAGCAACAACTCGAAACGCTTCCCATCGAAACGACGCCGGAAAAGGCCCCGTATCAGATATCGTTCGATCCTGAGAACGGCATTTCCAAGCCCCCATCCGAAACGCCTCCAAACGCAGCCAAAGAAGAATGATGGCGTCCTCGGTCTTCGCGATTACTCGCAAGGCCAGGGCGCCGATTTGTTCGAGCTTTGCTAGGATTATTGGAATGCGATGCTCTACTGGATGACGACGTCATCGATGTACCAGCCTGCACCAACATTGTCATCGCCATCCGTTAGAAGGCGGAACTCTAGGATAATCTTCTGATTACGTACCTCTAGGGGGAATGTGAGATCGAATGGGGTCCATGTTTCCGTGGTTCCTGCGAAGATTTCGTCGCGTGTGAAGATGGGTTCTTCGGCTTCATTCAAGATACGGATCTGGCCCCCTTCAGCGTCCTGAACGGCATCGATGTAGTATTGGAAGCTCAACTTGGGTCGTTTCACTTCGGTGAGATCGATGACGGGAGAACGTAGACTCGTCACCGAGTCGGGCGTGTAATTGCCAGCAAGGTTTGTTCCCCAAACGTTGTCGCCGTTAGCTGCTGCCGTGAGTGTGCCGGCGTTTGGCGTTCCCAGCTCCCAATGCGTGTCGCCTGCTGCGGTTTCCGCAATCCACCCCTCCGCGCCGTTCTCAAAGTCATCAGCATAGGCCGGTGGCGGTGGGAAGATGGCCACACGGTAGTGTAATTGAGGGTCCGCGCTGGCGCTGGCGGTGAATAGGAATAGGCCATCGCCGGTATCGGTTAAGGCGGCGCTGTCATCGGCCTCCCAGTCGATGAGATTTACACTGCGTTGCAAGACATGGATGGCGGTTGCATCCAAGGTCACGAAATCAAAGGTGTGTTCGGACGCGCCCACATTCACACTTACAATCTCAAAAGGCAATGCAGGTCCTCCTGCCAAGTGATCGGCGCCCACCAGTTCCCACTGGCCGGCTTCCACTTCGCCAATCTCTGTGTCTTCGTCTGCGAGAAACTTGCCTTTGGCAAAGTACAATTCGCCATTCTTGCCGCCGCCTACAGCATCATACCAGAAAAACTCGATGGGGTAATTGCCAACCTCTGGGAAATTGACCACGGCGCGTGAGTTGGAGTCATCGGTGACGCCTCGAAATCCATAAGTGTCAGGAGACAAGGCATCGACCTGAGCACGTCCACCCTCTTCGCCAAACTCAACGCCAGTAATTCGCAAGCCAAACCCATCAGCAGAGTGGACGCCGAAGGTATAGTCTCCAGGCTCCGCAATGATAAGGTGGCCTTTGTAAGAGACGATGAAGTCTCTGCCGGTCCAAAGACCGTCTTCGTCCAATTCAACTTCTTCAGGTAGCAGCAGCGAATTATCGATGAATAGCCCACCCTCTAAGTGGTTGACGACCTCCGCAAAGGTGTCGAACACGCGGCCTTCAAAGCCGGCATTGTCGGACGCCTGAAGCACGGCGACAGCAGTCTCGATGTCATCGGTGCTGCCCGCTCCCCAAACATAACGTATTCCCCACATCCCATCGATGCCTTCAGGACCGACGAGCGGCGTATTGAACGGCATCAAGGTAGTATCCAGCACAAATTTGCCATCGCCAGAGCGGGTCGCATCATTGCCATTCATGTCCTTGGCGACCAGGTTGAAGGTGTGCTCCGTTCCAGGGTCCCAGCCTTCGGTCGGCTCGTAGGCGATCAGAGCTCCCCCTTCGATGTCACTAATCGCAGTCACGACTTCGATCCCATCGACCGTGAGCACGACGGATTCCTTATCGAGCATACTCTGACTCGAGTTCTGAATCTCAAAGCGCAAACCCTCTTGTGAGCTTCTCGTAATCCGGCTGACTAGCAGCAACTCAATGGCTCCTCCTTCTCCACTCGTCTGCCTGATGATGATACCACTGATACCGCCGCTATTGTCTTCCAGGTGCTTGTACCAAAGAGATTCCCCGGCACTCACACTCACCTCAACCGTGGCGCTGGCTCCAGCGAAACTTTCCGTATTCGCTTCGGCTGGTTCCTCACCGCTCCAAATCTTGGCGAACTGATCAGCATCCGTGGTGCGACCTTCAAAAACCGTCACACTGTAAGTGCCCGCCGGCAAACCATCGATCCGCATACGGGCTTCTGAGCCTGCTGCGTCCGTGTTCTTGAAAAAATAATCATCACGCGCTTCTCGTGGCACGGTCACACTGTCATATTCAGCGCCTTCAAGGGGAGCCCCCCGATTGTTCGGTCCGAAGCCATCATCCAACGCGGTGAGTGTGACACCTCCACCGAGTTCCACCACCTCATCTTGATTCAAAACATCAATCGAGGTCCACGGTGCGCCAGGAGCTCCAGCGCCATTGCCTTCCGCCCCACCAAAGTCGACTAGAAATGATTCTAGCGGAGGCCCAGAACTCGTTTGCCTGATAATGATGCCACTGATGCCGCCGCTGTTGTCTTCCAAGTGCTTGTACCAAAGGGGCTCTCCGGCACTCACGCTCACCTCAACGGTGGCACTGGCTGCGGCGAAACTTTCCGTATTCGCTTCCGCCGGCTCCTCACCGCTCCAAATCTTGGCGAACTGATCCGCATCCGTTGTTCGACCTTCAAAAACCGTCACATTGTAAGTGCCTGCTGGCAATCCATCGATCCGCATACGCGCTTCGGAGCCCGCGGCATCGGTGTTCTTGAAAAAGTAGTCGTCACGCGCTTCTTGTGGCACCACCACACTGTCATACTCAGCGCCTTCTTCCGGAGCCCCTCGGTTGTTCGGTCCAAAGCCATCGTCCAACGCGGTGAGTGTGACACCCCCACCGAGTTCCACCACTTGATCTTGATTCAACACATCAATCGAAGTCCACGGTGCGCCAGGTGCTCCAGCTCCATTGCCTTCGTCCCCGCCAAAATCGAGTAGGAAGTCCGCTGCTGACGCGGCAGGAATCGCAAGGACGGCGAGCACGGCGACGAGGGCGAGAGAAGAGTGTGGTTGCTTCGTATGAGGAGCCATGGTGGATTTGATAGTGATTGTGGGTGAACTAGCGCCTACGCTAGGCACCCAGGAACGACGCAACTTGGCGTCATAGCGACATGATTGGAGTTCGCACCCACTCTGGCAAGATTTCTTGATCTCGACCACTGTGGTCGTTTGGGGTACAGATTACCCACATGGATTCTATTCGTATTCACTCCCCGGCAGACCAGGTGGCGGCCCATTTGCGGGAGCAAATTCTCAGGGGGAGCCTGAGCGGGGAGATGCCCGGCGTGCACCAGATCGCGAAGGAACTGGCAATCGGCTCCAAGACCATCATCGCCGCTCTGAAAACGCTTGAGCACGATGGAGTGCTGGTGGGGCAGGGCCCGCGTCGGCGGCGCAGGATTGTGGTGCCGACGGGTTTCACTCCACACGCACTGCGGGTGGCAGTGCTGCCCTTCGATTCTCCGGCCCGGGGTACGGACTACTTCATCGAGCTGCGTCACCTGCTCGAGGTGGCGGGGCACGCCACCTTCTTTCCCGACAAGACCCTGACCGAACTCGGAATAAACATCGGCCGCGTCGCCCGCTTCGTGAAGAAGACCAAGGCGGACGCCTGGGTGGTGAGCGCCGGCGCACGGGAGGTGCTGGAATGGTTCGCGCAGCAAGAAACACCGGCCTTCGCCCACTTTGGGCATCGCGTCGGGCTGCCGATCGCTGGCACGGGGCCGGACAAGGGGCCGGCCATCGCCGAGGCGACCCGCCGCCTGGTCGCGCTCGGACATCGCCGGATCTCGCTCCTGTGTCGCCGCCAGCTCCGCCAGCCGCAGCCTGTGCTTGCCGTGCGCGCCTTCCTCAGCGAGCTTAAGGCCGCCGGTGTCTCCACCGGCGCGTTCAACATGCCGGACTGGGAGGAAAGCAAGGAGGACTTCGGGAAACTCCTCGATTCGCTCTTCGGACCCACTCCGCCCACTGCCCTGATCCTCGACGAACCGTTTCTCTACCACGCGGCTTTTCACCACCTCGCCGGGTGGGGCCTGCGGGTGCCACAGGACGTGTCGCTAATCTGCACCGACGCCGCCCCAGACTTCGCCTGGTGCCAGCCCTCAGTCACCCACATCCGCTGGGATCACGGCATGGTGATACGTCGCATCGTGCGCTGGGCAAACAACGTCGCCCGCGGCAAGGACGACCGCCAGCAGACCTTCACCAAGGCGGAGTTTGTCGAGGGCGGCACAATCGGGCCAGCACCTTCATAGTAATCCCCACGAGACTATCAAAGCACCAATGTTGAAATTCCTGCCCTCGTAGCAATGTTCAAGTCGGTTCAATCCTGAAGCTCATCAAGCACACGTTGGTAGAGAGCCACGGAGATCCGAAAACCATGCAACCCAACAGCATCACGAAGCGCCGATTCCGGTTCTGTGTTTGTAATGATCTCTTCGGTAGCCACCTCAATAAGTGTAAAATCTCTATTTGCTGCGAATAAAATAAGATTTCTCTCTACTAAGCATTTATATCTAGTCCTGACAAAAAAGCAGGATTAACCGCATAGGTCAAATCGCCGTCAGCTCTGTTTCGGATAAGAGCTTTTAGCTTTCTCATTTCACAACCAACATCACAGTGGTCCCATAGCGGCCTGAAACAGGGCAATATGGTTGCGTGAGTCCCTTATTTAGAAGAGGCTTCTGAGCCAGCGTTGGGATCTTACAAACTCAGGTTCGTAGCATGACAGGGGGAGTTAGGTTAGCTGGGAGGCGTGGCTGTCCCATTCAAGTTGGCCACATCCCCGGGAGATAGGCCTGTTCGGGTTGTCCTAGCGCCCTGAAGCATCCACCGGCTGTTCCATAGCTTTGGAGCAGTGCCAATAGGTCTAACCGTGACCACAAGACTCCTCTAATCAGTGTCCATAGCCGCGTGAAGCTGTGCTGCCAACGGCTGAGGTAAGCGAGGTAGCGCAAGATGATGTAAGTGAGGAACGCTACCCAGATCTGCCACTTCACGGCCTTCTCATTGTGGCCAATGAAGTCGCAGAGCTGTATACATTGCTTGAGTTCCTTGAAGAAGACCTCTATCGCCCAACGACTCTTGTAGAGATCGCAGATGCTGCTGGCAGCCAGGTCCATGTTGTTGGTGATGAAGACCATAATCTTCTCTTCACCGTTGACGAGCACTCGTGCTTCGATCCGTCGAAGTCGTTGAGGGTACGCAGCTTTACTCTTTGAAGTCTTCAAGATGATCTCGTCATCACGTAGCACTTTACCTTGGACTTGAGGGCGCTGGCGTTTCCGCGCGACTCGATAACTCATGCTATCTTTGGCTCGCGTGATCCACGTAACGTCTTCGCTAGCCAGTTCATAGAGATGATCGAAGTCGACGTAGGCCTTGTCGAAGACAACGATTTCCCCTGCTTTGATGCCATGACAGACTTCCCAGGCTCGCTTGGAATCACTTTCCTTGGCGGTGTCGACAACGGCAAACTTTGGAAGCATGTCCTGCATTTTGAGTCGGTGATGGCACTTGGCTGCAGCTTTACGCCGCCGGCACCTCGCCCAGTCCATGCTGTTGGCGACAAGGGCAATGGTCGTGGAGTCGACGGCATGGATCGGACATTGGAATCGCGTTGGAAGTTTGCTGCAACGACTTCGCCTACCAAATCCCGGCGATTGATTTTCACAATGTTCGAGCACTTTCCAAAAGAATTCCTCGGCCATGGCAGGATTACGCGTCCGGTTAGCATGTAAGAAGGTGTTATTAATCCGGCCCTCAAATACATTACTCCCTAAGAAGCATATGCTATCTTTTTCCCATTGAAGTAATTCATGATTCGCTCAGGTTGTTTCTGAATGCTGAGCATAAATGACATCACATTCGCTTTCAGTTCTGCGAGATT
>CALLLI010000096.1 GCA_938082635.1 uncultured Verrucomicrobiales bacterium | reverse complement strand
TGACGATTGATACCCACACTGACGGACTCGTCAATGAGCCTGAGGAGAAGCACTACGAATCCGGGTAACCCTTCAGAGGCGACGAGATCCCTGACCTTGGAAACGAGTTCATCGAGAGAGCAACCTTGATCGGAAATGCTGTTGGAAACTTTGAGAGCGAGTGTATATTGCAAGGGCTTGGGGCTGCGGTTAATGTCAGGGGTGTCTTTACCCCACGCAGCCTCAAGCCTTCAACTCATTCCGGCCATAAATCCTGTTAGCCCCCCATTTCTCGGACGTTACCAAGATTTTCCACCGATACACGGCCTTAAACTGGTGCCATTCCGACTAGGCCCCCGTTTTCAGAGGGGGCGGCGCGGTAGTCACGGAGGGCTTTGCGATAGTGCTGTTCGGCCGCTTGGTGATCCCCCAAACGATGGGCAAGGTTGCCTCTGGTGTGTTCCCATGCGGGATTCTCTGACGCGAGGTATTCAGGGATGAGGGTGAGGGCGTCGTCACCGTTGACGGATCGTTTGAGCAGACTCTCTAACACCGCGTTTAAAACGAAATCGTCCGTCGTCTCGCTCAGGGTGCGGACGGCTTTCATCGTGCGGTCCTTGAAGCTTCGAACATCCGCAGGAGTCTGGGGTAACCTGAAGTTCTCAGATTTCGCAAGCTGCTGACGCACAGGAGGAATAAGATAGGGCATTTCATTAAACCACCAAGGCCCGTTCAGAGCTGGCACCGTCATCAGGGACACCTCCGGTGCCCTTGGTTTGTTCATCCAGCTAAAGAGGGCAAGCAAGGCGGCAACAGCCAACAAGATGCAAGACCATCCGATCAGCCGCGTTCTAGCAGTCTTCACCTGACGCGGCTTGATTCGGTCCTTGCTGACTGACGAGTCCATCACCGTGACGGCCTCTGAAGAATCGTCTTCGACCAAAGCCACGGGTGAAGGGAGCAACCAGCGGTCTTCCTTTCGTAATCCGCTCGTCAACGAAGACGTGCGATCGAGTGCTAAGAGGTCGGATTCCAACTCACTTGCTTTCTCGTACCGGTTGTGACGATCGGGGGCAAGGCATTTGCGAATAATGTCGTCCGCGCGTTGATCTACCGGCGCCTTCTTGGATGGCAGCTCGATCAGCCCCGAAGGGACCTCTGAGGTGAGCAGCTCATAAAAGATCATGCCGAAGGCGAAGATGTCCGCACGATGATCGATCGTATCGGGATCTTCCCTTTGTTCTGGCGCCATGTAACGGGGGGGCCCATGGTCGTGCCTGGCTGTGTCAGGGTGCCCACGGCATCCAGCACAGGGCCTAACTTCGCTAAGCCAAAGTCGGCGATCTTGACCAAGCCATCGGCGTCCATCAGAACATTAGCAGGCTTGATGTCTCGATGAAGGATGCCGCGTTCATGGGCGAAGACGAGCGCAGAACACAATTGCCGGGCGATTCGGATACTGGTCTCGACGGTCCTTGGTTCCCGTTTCAGCAGCTTTGCGAGATCTATGCCATCCACGTACTCCATCACGAGGTAGTAAATGTCCAACTCTTGGCCGAAATCGTGGATCGTCACGATGTGAGGATGATTCAAGCGGGCCAGGATCTTCGCCTCACGCTCGAAGCGCGCGGCGAAACGAGACTCAACACTGATCTCTTCGGACAACACTTTCACTGCGACGAGGCGATCGAGCCTTTTCTGGTGTGCCTTGTAAACGGTGCCCATGCCTCCGCGTCCGATCACATCAAGCCACTCGAACTCGGGCAACAACTCGCTGAGCTCCGCCAGCGTATCCTCATCGTCATTAGGCGCGGCCAACTTGGTAGCTCCGGTCCAGGGGCATTTAGGGTAGAGATCTGTTGATTTCCCTGCTGGCAAGAGCGCCCCACTGCCTACGCAGGACTTCGCTGGGGGAGAGGTGGTCAGGGACTTTTTCACAATGAACTCGGAAGGATGAGACCAGAGGGCTAGAGCCTATGGCAACGATCTTCGATTTATTCAAAAATTCTTTAGAAATGTGGAAACCATTCTCAGAACTTCCCCAGGTAAGAGGTAACGGCGGCATGACAGAGCGCCTCACACCACTCCTAATCAGCCTATTTCTCATGGAAAGACAATGCTCCTCTTGTCAGACGGTCATCTCGTATGGGGCCGACTTCACCCTTAGCATCGGCGCCTGCCCGAAGTACGAACACCTGATGCTCTTTCCGGCTTCGCCGAATGATCCCCCGCCCTCCTGGAACGGAGCAAGATCGAGTCCGGTCTTTCTCAATGGCGAGGCCCCTATGCGGAAGCAACCGGGGCAAGCTTGCCTCCTCCTGGTCGTGGGCATTTTGATGGCGTGGCTGCTGTCCGCAATCTACACCACCGGTCTCATGCGTATGCTAGGGGTGGCCCAACCCATCTCCACCGTACCGCACTTATACCTTCATTTCGGCTTGATCAGCATGATCTTCACGGCAGGGATTGTTTGGATGGCGATTCCCGATAAAGGGAGGCTCGGCCGAATGGCCTTCTATCTGATTTCGGGGATCGCTCCAGGCGCCGTCGTGGGCCATGGTGTCCGGCTCCTCTCGCGCTACCGGACCGCCACCAGACTCTATCACGCACACAGAAGCTAGGCATTGTAGAGAGCAGCGAATTTACTTCATGGATTCTTGAAATCTGTCTTAGGGTAGTGAGTTGAGTGTCGAAGCCCCGTCCAGAACAGTTCCCTCCAACGCGCTGGACCATGATACAACGTGCCGGAAAGGGCAGTCGCGAGGATCTGGAATCGCTCTGCAGGCAGTATTGGTATCCTTTGTATGCTTATATTAGGCGAGGCGGGGATGGTCCGGAGGATGCAGAAGATCTCACCCAAGCCTTTGTCTCCAAATTGATCGAGAAACAGTGGGTCGAGCAAGCCTCAGATCAAGATTGCACCTTCCGCTCCTTTCTCCTCATTCGGTTGAAACGTTTTCTCAATGACGAGCGGGAGAAAGGGCACGCCTTGAAACGCGGCGGTGGGGTGGCCCATGTTCCTATTCATATCGAGGGAGTGGAGGAACGCTATACCACCGAGCCCGTCGACGCCGGGATGGCCCCCGACAAACTATTCGATCGCGCTTGGGCGAGCTCCCTCATGGAGCACGCGCGGGAAATGCTACGCCTAGGTTCGCCCAATCAGGCAAGGAGCGCGAATTTGTTGCGCTTCAGCAGTGCCTTGCTTGGAACGAGAATACCAGGATTTACCAAGAAATCGCCCAGCAGATCGGCCGTGGAGAATGCTGGGTCAAGGTCGCGGTGAGCCAGATGCGCAAACGCTATCGCGAATTACTCGAGCAAGAGATCTCCAATACGGTTCCCGGATCCGACATCGCGCAAGAGATGGAGGACCTGCATCAAGCGTTGACCTGAAAGGGTCGTCGTCACGACGACGATTTCGATGCCTACTGAGCCGACTCGATGGGAAGCTTAAGGGTGGTGCCGTCAGGGAAATGGACAATGACTTGTGGATCATTTCCAGCGTACTTGGTATCAATGAAATGCACCTTCCGCATCGTCAAGGCCGCGGTTCCGAGGCCTCTTCTCTCCACGACCTCCAATTTACAATGAACGCCAGGTGCGGTTGATTCGTCAGATGGATTGAGTTGGGCGACATAGCGCCCATTGGTCACAGTGACCTCACCGACCACGTGTAAGGAACGTGGACCAAGTGGCATGTCATTGGTCCAGGCACTCCAGGATGGCGCCTCGGCGACGACAAAGCCTGTCGTATCCGAGACCGGTGCGGGAGTGTGCGCGCATCCAACCATGGCAATGATAGAAAGCAGAAGGAGCCGTGTCATCATCATCTCTCAGATTCTCTGGATGGTCCATAGATGTCAATGTCTCTGCTCATGGACTGAATGAATGTCTTCCAGGTGCGACGGACGGACCATAGCTTTTACCTGTCAGGCTTGATTCCCTACAGTCGGTTGGCCCGTCATGAATCTCCGCAGAGTCACTCTCATCACCAATCCCAAAGGGGGCGTGGGCGACAACGCTTCGCTAGCCGCACAGGCGGAGGCGTTTCTGAGGGACCATGCGATCGAGCCCCGTGTTCACTTGACCGAGCACGTGGGCCACGCACGCGAGATGGTGGCACAGCTGCCGTTCGGTGAGGGCGATGCCATTTGTGGGATCGGTGGGGATGGCACCATGCATGAGTTGGTCAACGGTCTCATGAGCCGTAAGCCAGAAGTGCGCCCACCTCTGACACTCTTGCCAGGAGGCACGGGGAACTCGTTCCTGCAAGACCTCGGCTGCCTAGACCCCACTGAGGTGTTGAAGCGCTTGGTAGGACAGACGTCGCGTTCCATCGACCTGTTTGAGGTCACGGTAGGCGGAACGACCCGCTACGGCTTCAATATCGTGGGCTGGGGCCTCTTGTCCTCCGCCAACCAATTGGCCGAGTCGATGCGTTGGTTAGGACGCCGCCGCTACGATGTCGCCGCCCTAGTACGCCTGTTTATCAACCGACGGTATCGCGCCACGCTTGAGGTCGATGGAGAAACGATTGAGGATGAGTTCACTTTTCTCGCCGCCTGCAACACCGTCCACACCGGTGAAGGGATGAAGTTAGCCCCGAAAGCGGTACTGAACGATGGGCAGTTGGAACTCATCTATCTGAAGCAGGCCACTCGGCTGAACATGCTACGCCTGTTCGCCAAGCTGGGAAACGGCGGGCATCTTGGAGCCCCCGGGATCCACTACGAGCAAGTGTCTTCGCTCAAGCTTACGACAGAGGCATCACTCCCCGTGAACGTGGATGGGGAACTCATTGAGTCTGGCAGTTTCGCCGTACGCGTCTTGCCGGGTGCGTTGAAGATACTGCTTTGAATCACTTAGGACTCTTGACCTGATCACAGGTCGCGTAGCACTCTTGGGAATGGCGTCCGGGCAACGTATTCAATCGTTAGATCAATTCCGTGGCTACACGGTGGCCGCGATGTTTGCGGTGAATTTCCTCGGCGGCTTCGCTAGCGTCCCCGCCATCCTACGGCACCACAACACGTACTGCAGCTATGCAGATATCGTGATGCCGCACTTCTTCTTTGCCGTGGGGTTCGCCCTACGACTCGTGCTGCTGAAAGAAATTGAGCGCCATGGCGCTGCCGCAGCTTACAAGCGAGGATTGAAACGAGGGATCAGCCTCGTCATCTTTGGAATCTTCTTTTACCAGCTCGATGGGAACTACCGCTCATGGGCAGAACTCAAAGAACTTGGAGTCCAAGGATTCTTCTCCGAGAGTTTCAAACGCAGCTCGTTTCAAGCCCTGACCCACATTGGCGTCACTAGTCTTTGGGTCCTGCCTGTCATCACGCGTAGCCTACGCACCCGCCTCTTGTTTCTCCTGGGGTCGGCCATTCTGCACGTCGTCATCTCCCACCTCTTCTGGTATGACACCCTGCAAGCGTGGCGCGTGATTGATGGAGGATTGCTAGGCTTTCCCAGCTGGGCTCTCCCCACCCTAGCAGGTTCCTTTGCCTATGATTGGGTCAAACGCTCGACATCCGATTCCATCAAACCAATGGCTCTTTGGGGCGGTGCCATGATGCTCATCGGCTACGCCATCTCCTGCTTGAGCCAAGGCGGCCAACTCGCCGCCGCTCCATTCTTTCCACCTCACACCGAGATAGACTTGTGGACCATGAGCCAACGTGCAGGAAGCCTCTCCTACCTCACCTTTGCAGGAGGCCTCTCTCTAGCACTCTACGCCGTGTTTGTTTGGTGCTGTGACCTGCGCGGGCGCACCTTGCAACTCTTCACCGATATCGGAGCCAACGCCTTCGCTGCGTATATCATTCACATGATCGTGCTCAACGCCTTCGAACGCTTCGGCCCGAAAGACGCTCCCCTCTGGTACGCGCTCTTGTTTACCTTGTTAGGCTGCTGGATCTCCGTCGTCATGATTCGTTGGTGCAACCGACGCAATCTCTACTTACGACTCTAGCTAAAACGTCAACCGATTCCATTTTGCCCAGGCTCTTACCATCGCCAGGGCCTCCGGCGATGGTCTGCTGTTTCCATAACCGTTCACTTGGATGATAGCCTTCGTCTTCGGGTATACCTCGATCGTGGCTTCCCAACGTTGCCTCTATCCACGGAAGGAGCGCAACGACCAAATGCTAGCGTATCCTTCCCGGCAACCATTGATGTATTCCGCCACGCAGTGCCCGAGATGTCGACCTTCACTCTCTAACAGATAAGACCGCCGCAATTCAAAAAGGCACCACCGCACCGAATGGGAATCGATCTTATCAATACCCTCAACCGTGGTCATGCCCGGACAGTTGTAGACACGTCGTTTCCGAGCCAATGGGTGAGCATGCACAACAATGCCCTCTCGAGTCTCCCAGTTAGCATAGGGATGCTCACGATAGAAGGCCGACATCTCTCGCCTGAGCGACATGTACGAACCACTCCAGTTGAGCATAATCGATCGATCCGTCTTGAAACCACACAGAATCCCAATACTCTGGCATCTCATAGCGTACAAAGAGATGGCGAATGAGTGATCGTAGCAGCACCAAGGTATTCCCCGCCTCCATCTCATCAAAGTCACTGGGATGCACCAGCCAACTCTCCAGGCTCCGGCACCAGTGCTCATGAAAGCGACACAGCGGCAGCAGAAACGGCACCAACTTTTGCGTGCGATGGGGCACGACCTCAAACAGCCGCGTGCCACGAATGGCCGCACAGAACAGCGCTCTCGCGGCACGACAGTACGAAGACTCTCTGCGGCTTCCCTTGAAGACAAGCCTCAACTGATGACAATGATACGCAAAGACTTGGCTACGCGCAGGTTTAGGCGCGCGCACAGCACGGCCCTCAATTATATCGGAGGCCACACGACAGGCCTCCTCGGACGTCAGACGCCCATTTGCATAAGTTTGCATTCTAACAACACTCCTAACAACTACCGAAACCAGGGCACAACGACGCGCCATCTGACCTCGGCAGAGAATTAAAGATCCAACATGAGCGACACACGCTCAGACGAGTCTTTCCGCTACGAGCAGACCACCGAACAGAGAAGAGTAGGGATCAGGATATGGTGAACATTGCGAAGAAACGTATAATACCAGAGACTAGCACAGCCTTGGCCTGTGTCTACCGATTCCTGGAAATACACTGGAGAGACGACGCGAGATTCACTGGGTGACACGAAGACGGTAGATACCGCGCTCGCCATCTGATGGAAAGGGATTCACCGAGCGATAGCGCACCGTGGCGGTCCCGTCCCAATTATTCCTCGTCGATAGGTAGTCGAAGTCGGCGCTGACATTGGTCCAACCAATGATATCGATCGAAGATTCGATGCTGAAAGTCAGACCCGTGGCGGCAAGATTCTTCGTAAACTCAAAAACAACATATTCATCGACCACTCCATCCACGTCCATGAACTCCACCTGGCCACTGGGCAGGCGCTGAGAACCGCCGTCGCCATCGCTGGCTCCCATGGCGTATTCAATGAGAGCGCTGTCACCATCACCATCGAGGTCATCGCTAGCGACGCCTGTGAAGGGAATGGTGTCATCATCACCCGGCGTGCCATCAATACCCACGCTTGAGCGCCAGCTATTCGGATCTGACAAGTTTGGATTCGATAGCGGATCGACTAACACGAGAGCATAGCCATCGCCATCGGCGGCAACCGGCCAGGGCTCGACGTCATTGTAGGTGAAGTCCTGGATGATCGAGCCGTCGGCCGCAAGAAGGGTGACTCGCTCGCCATCGTTGCTCAGTGAGCCCGCATAGGTGCCGGCAATGATGGCAGATGTCCCGTAGCGTAGCCTGAAGGCGTCCATGTCATCCACAATGACCACGCGACCGCCAGGGGGGACGATGAGCGCCTCAGCGCCCAGGCCGCTAGCAAACGTAAACGTCACGCCTCGACTGAAATGAGCGTTCACCAGAGACACATGGTCGGTCGCCGACGTATTGAATAGTTCAATGTACTCAAAGTCTCCTCTCGTGAGGTAGCCGGCAGCGATCTCCGCTGCGGTGGGCGAAGAGGGGCGGTAGTTAAGCTCAGAAACTACGATGTTAGACGAAGAAGCCGGGGCTCCATTGATCGCAAACAGGCCACTGGTTAGCGGACTCCATTGCGCCCCATCATAGACCCGCGACTTGATCTCGACGCCACCCATAAGCGGGATAGCACTGGTATAGACGCTTGTGGTAGATGAGGGCTGATTGCCATCGTTTTGACCGACCAACGTGGCGAGCCACAGCGCATCTGAACTGGTCGTTGCGTGATTCAGTCCATGAATAGCGAGCATGTTGGAACCGGCCTGAAGTTCATCGAGATGAGTAGAGATGTCGAACGCGACGAAACTCTGGGCAAGACTATCATCGTGCACAAGAGTGGCACCCGAGTTCCACGAAACGGTCGTCGGCGAGCGAGCAGCATCACGCGCAACTTCCACGCCATTCAAGTAAGCCACAAAGCTATCATCGTACTTCAGGCGCAACGACAATTGAGTGAACTCAGAGGGATCTGTGACGTTGAATGGGATGCGAATGTAGACGGTCTCGTTGATGCCAGTCATCTCATTCCCGACATCCAATTCAATGAGCGAGTCATAGGTGTTTGCCGCTGCATTCTCGTAGCCAACTCCTTGCGTTCCTTCGGTCCAATTGACTGCATTGGGCGGGGCGGCAGTCGTCGTCCAATGCGCAGTCGTGAGCGTGTTTCCCACGTTGGCCACTGAGGGAACGAGGGCTTCACACGCTGCACTCTCCGAGATAAGGACGACGCCGTTGCTAGGAATGCGAGGGTCGCTCCCATCGGTCGTGTAGTAGATATCGCCAGTTGGCCAGGCGTTCGGATCGCTCATCGTCAGACTAAATCCGACCATTACGTTGCCACCGTACTGATTGAATATTGGCGGCCTTGCTGTGCCTCCGGTGCCACGCGACTGCGTTTCGATCCACGCCATGCGTGTGGTAAGCCAGTCCTTCATCCAGTCGACCTCTGATTGATGGGTGGTGCGCAATTCAGAACCATCGGCATTCGGCCAGACATAACTTCCCAAGATGTTCCATCTAGCAAAGTTGCGAGTTGTTGCCGATTCCCCCGACGCATTGAGTGCGTCAAGAGCGGCATCGTGGGCATCAATCTTTGCTGACAGGGCGGCGTCAGAAAACAGACTCCGACGATGGTCCCAGAAACGATCCCAGTAGGCTAACTCAAACTCAGGATCGTCAAAGAGCCGGTCGTACCAGTAGTAATTGGTCCCGCTTAGCTGCGGGTAGTACCAGCCCGTGGGGTTCTGCCCTTCTAAGTAGTTCGCATTTCCAAGCGCGAGGTTGTAGTCCCAAATCGGCAAGGCGCGGATCTTCTCATTACGATCCTTGCTGAAATATTGGCTGATGCGGTAGCCATCGATCTCCTTAAAACACTCAACGAATAAGTGGTTATCGATAAATGAGGGTACATCGATGTAGGCAGCGTAACCTGTGTTAGGATCTCCAAAGCTACCCCCATGGAGCGCCGTTTCAAAGCTGTTCACATAATTCGTCAGGTAACCAAACTGCGCAGCATTGAGCTGGTTAGGCACGTGGGTGTCGAGAGGCACGCCTTCGATTGCCGTGCTCCATGGTTGCGAATGAGGCGGCTTGTCTTTCTTGAAAATGTAGCCCCCGGAGATGAGAGCGGGATCGGTCACCTTGTCACAAAGCTTCTCGACATCGACTCGGTCCCCGTCGCGCTTGATCTTCTCCATGACGACATAGACACCGCGATAGTCACTCATGGATACGGTGCCACCGTCTACGTTCATGAAGAGTTCGACAAATCGAGCACGCATGCCTCCTCCATCACCATAGAGATCGCGCGCAGACTCGTAGACCAACATGTTTCTCAGCAACGTCTTATCTGAATACGGCGCATGGAGAATCCAGTCGGATTCGCTTGGCATGCCGAGGATGGAAACGTCTTTGTCTTCATCCTCATTGTTCCACGTTTCCCAAGCATACTGTTTCTTAGGAAAGCCAGAGGAACTCTGTCCACGCACGTGCATCCCACCTCGCCCCGTGAAATCCGGCGTCGTTGTCATTCGTGCCAGGTCATCCGCAGGATCGCGATCGATGACGACCGTGTAGACGTTGCGAAAGGGCCGGGGTGTACTGGGATTACTCGTGAGATCTATATTCACCCCCGATGAGTCCGCGACAATGATCGGCAACGCGGAGTTGAAACTCTCCACGTCTGGAGCCAGTTCGATCAATGTGCGACTCTTGATCTCACCAGGCAATCGACCTGTGTCGAAGACTCTCGCCCGCACTGTCGTGGTCTCTGTGATTGAGAATGGCGAAGTATAGACTGAGGACGATTCACTTGGTACGGTTCCATTGGTAGTGAAGCGCACGACAGCCGTAGCAGACATCGGCGACAGAATGGTTAGACTCGTCGAGCCGGAGAACATGCCACCTGTCTTATCAAACTGCACACTTTCTGCTGGCAGGCCACTTGCTTGAAGTCCTGTATTCTTTGTCTCTGGAGTTGGAGTCTCCAGATAGCCTTGCGTTCGAGCACTTCCCAGTTCACCATACGCGACATCCTCGGCTTGAGCGGCAAAGGTGTACTCACTCAGAACGGTCGTTCCATCGGGTGCGATCAGCGCTAGGTAGCCACCCACCTTACTGATCGTGAAATTCGTGTGAAGCCTACCTCCGGCATCACTGCGATCTTTGCCAGAGGCAAACACCGTGCCGTATTCGAACGGCATCATCGTTATGGATGGCGATGCCCACAACGTCTTGTTGGCAGGATCATTGGTTAAGTAATAACCTGACAGATCTACCGATGCGTTCTGACCATTGTAGAGTTCAAGCCAGTCGGGTGTATCACACTCGTCGTCCTCAAAGGTTGTGTTGTCTGCCACAAACTCGCTGATGACAACGCCACCCGTAATGATCGGAGTCTCGGGTACCGTGATGACTTCCAGTGTATCGATAAACGTGTCTTGCGAGGCTCCTCCCGTCCGCGCCGAGAAGGCCACGCTATCTCCTACCCCAGGAACAAAGCCGGACGTCTCAAGATCGGTCGCCAGTGTCGTGCCGTTGTAGTTGATGTCTAAACCTGACGAATCCCAGTGAATACTCACAGGCATCCACTCATTGTGCACAGAACTGAAGGTCTGTGGATAGTTGGCAATACTGACGCCATCAGAGAACACTTCGATAGAGGGATCATCCCCTCCGTTGTTGTAGGTGTCCCAGGCAATGAAGAGGCCATCCGCCATGGCAAAGCCTCCTTCACCACCGCCGTTTCCCTCAGGAATCGCACCGAAGTTCACCGAGAAGCCGTCAGCGGGATTGCCAGCGGTCGACATACGAAGACTGAAGGTGATGGTGAACACGGTAACTTCTTTGCCAGAGTCGAGATCGCTCAGCTTGAAGGAAGACGACGTGCCTCCAACCCCATCTTGGGTCAGCCTGAGGTAGTTTTTTTGAACGGAGGCAACGCCGTTACTGGAAGCAATGGCGGTTCCGTCAGCAAGGTCCGTGGTACCGTCTGTATACGTGAAATTCTGAGGGCCGTAGCTACCAGCAGCGGCAATCCTTAATAACGCTATACTAAAAAGTAATGCAAAGGGGTGAACAGGGAGGGGAAATCGATGCATGCGTTTCCACCATCGCACATGAACAGCCCAAAACACGAAGATCTCACAACGATGACGTGAATCGGCGACATTGTGAGCCGAAGATGAGAAGAATCCTGCTTCTGACTACCGTTCCCGACACTGGCCACGAGATTCCCATCCAAAAGCCCTTCTAATCAGACAGGATCCAGAATGCCCGCCCCAGATTTGCATCGCGGTATCGCCAGATTCTGGCTACAACGCGTTCTATGAATGTTTGTCGATCAATCATCAGCGCAGGTGCCGCCTTCCTCTGGGTACTGCCTCTAAGCATGGGCCAAGAAATGAATGAGCAGTTTGATACCTTAGCCAAGGACTATGTGGACCGGTTCCCAGCGCTGTCACCAGTTCAAGCCACTCAAGTTGGTGACCACCGTTATGATAGTGAGCTCGACGATGTCAGTGAAACTGGGCGCCTCGCGCGGAGGCGTTTCCATCAGAGCTTTCTTGACCGACTCGTAGCCATCGATCGTGATGCCCTTTCTAAAGATCGACAGGTCGACGCTGCCCTTCTTCAGCATTCACTTTCAGACGCGATCTGGTCTAACGACGTACTGCAAGAATGGGCTTGGAACCCGACTCATTACACCCAATTGACCGGCGGAGCGATCTACGGGCTGATGGCTAGGGAGTTCGCGTCGATTGAGAAACGCCTCCAACATGCTGCGGATAGGTTAGAGAAGATGCCACGTTTATTTGAACAGATTCGTGCTACGTTAGTTCCCGCTCGTGTTCCAGCCGTGCATGCAGAGACTGCGGTCAAACAGAACCGAGGACTTCTGTCGATCATGGATGACATGATCGTTCCAAAGATGGACGCTCTGGATGCCACAGGAAGAAAACGCTTGGAGAAGGCCATGGCTTCGGCTCGAGCAGCGTTAGACGTACACGAGACGTGGATGAAGGAGAAGGTCGTACCAGTCGCCAAGGCCGATTTCCGCATCGGTGCCGAACTGTTTGATGAGAAGCTGCGCTTCGCTCTGCAGACGCCCCTCACCCGTCCTCAAGTGAAAGAGCGAGCCGATGCTGAATTCAAGCATTGTCGCAAAGAGATGTACGATGTGAGCAAACGTATCTACTTGAAGCAGCATCCTTTCACAGCGTTTCCTGACCAGCCTTCGGAAGACTACAGACAAGCCATCATCCGCTCGGGTCTAGAGATCACCTATCAAGACGCTCCGACTCGAGATGGCATTGTGAAAGCGGCTGAAGAACAAGTGGCCTACGCCAACCAGTTCATCAAAGACAATCACATTGTCACACCGGCAACAGAACCGTTGGAGATCATTCTCATGCCAGTATTTCAACGCGGCGTCTCCTTTGCCTACTGTGACTCCCCTGGCCCCTTGGATCGTGGGCTCAAAACCTACTATGCC
>CALLLI010000095.1 GCA_938082635.1 uncultured Verrucomicrobiales bacterium | reverse complement strand
CCCGTCGTCTCACTGCCATCGCCATCCGGGTCATTCCATGTTGAGCCCAATTCGTCGATGTCGAACCCGTAGGCGTAGACATTGAAGGTGGGATTGCCTTCCACTCCGCCTAGGTCGAGTCCCGTGTTCGTGTGGGTCTTTAGCTCCAGCGACACTGAGCCCGACTTGGCTGGACGCAGGGATCTCGCTGATGTCGAATTCCAGTAAGCTCCTAAGTCCGACGTCGTCCGACGTCGTGGTGCCGACGATCAGTTCCAGGTCTGTGTCGTCGTCGAAGTTGCCATCTCCACTGCCCGAACGGATGTAGGTGGCGTCTTGGGCATAGCCAACCGTTGGCGAGACGCCTTCCTGGAACGTTGTCAGATCCTGAGCTCCAGCGTACCAGGGAATGCTGGTGAACGAAAGGGCGGCCACGGTGGCGAGGCCCGATAGGCGTAAGGCGGGCATTCTTGCAGAACGTTTCATGAGTTCGATAAGGAAGAGCGTTAAGTTAGCGATAGTCGACGCTTGCTGGTTTCGGTTTCATTGCGGAACGCGCGATTCGAAGGCAGCGGCTACCGCTAAACACCGCTTGCAGGCCCGTTGGTCACATCTTTCGCCGATTTCTCGTCAATTTAGGAACAGAGATCCGGTCATGTAGCGGCGGCTGAGATGTCACCTACCCGGCCAAACTCCGCCGACCCGCGCTCTTTACCAACACCCTCTCATGAACTACCCTCTCACCATGACTGGTCGAATCACCTTCAATCCTGACCAATGTGGCGGCCGTCCTTGCATCCGAGGAATGCGCGTCCGAGTGAAGGATGTACTCGATCTACTCGCCGCTGGTGTGCCTCAAACTGAGATTCTCGAAGACTATCCCTACCTCGAAGCCGAAGACATTGCGGCCTGCCTTCACTATGCCGCTGCCGAGGCTGACCACCCCGTTCTTGTCGCTCAGTAACTTCGCATGCGCTTCATCGTTGATGCTCAGTTGCCGCCGGCACTGGTCCGCCTACTGACCGACCACAGCCACAAAGCCTAACATGTCTCCGACATCGGCATGCAAGACGCAGCAGACACACCCATCTGGGAATACGCGCTCCAAAACAACGCTGCGATCGTTACCAAAGACGAAGACTTTCCGCACCGCTTCAACCAAAGCAAAACGGCCCCAATCATAATCTGGATACGCATCGGCAACACCAGTCGGCAGGCCTTGTTAGACTGGTTCTCGCCCTTAATCCCGAAGATCGAAGCCCTCATCGAAAAGGGAGACCGTCTCATCGAAGTGCGTTGATCTTACTGCTCTTTTCACTGTAGTAATTCTCTTAGGTGAGTGTAAGTAGAGCCCACATGGGTGAGTTCCAGCGAGGTGTGAACGGCGGATCAAATCCGCTTGCCCTAAACACGAAAGATAAAGTGTCGTGCGCTATGCCGATGACTGACTTCATCGGCACTGCGAATGATCGCGCAACGTTAGATTAGAGACCATCATTATCCCAGGGCTCAGAGAACACTTGACCCAACGGGGGCTCGACGTTTCTAATCCGCCACCTCGGTCAGTCGGATCGCTAAGGTCGGGGCTGGCAAGGTCGGGTGCCGCCGGCTGGCAAAGCCGTGGACAAGGCCGTTGTCCTCAATTTCAGCGGTGTCGCGGGCCAAGATCAAGGTGACATTTGAACCGGCATGGGTGCGCACGAACGCCAACAGGGACTCACCCTGGAGTTTGATCTGGCAGCGTTGGACGCCTTGCTCGATGAGAAATGATCCCAGCTTCTGCACCTCCGTATTCACCAGCCCGGCTTGGTTCGCCACGTTCGCCGGAGCGGTCTCTTCGGTGATGGACTCGTCACTCCACAACAAGTCGTTCCGGAGCAGCCCGGATACGCTGAATGTGGCATCCGGCACGTGCGACGCCAATCCCCATCCGGTCGGCGCGAGACGGAGAATCAGCTCGGCCTCCACAATGCGTGCTGGATCGATTCCCGCGAGATCAAAGCCAAGGTAGGTCTTTCGGTGCGGAATGCCGTTCTTGACCAGTAAGAGCGTCTCCGACCGGTGCACTACTTTGCCCTTGAGACGGGAGATTCCAATGTAGGCATCTTGGGTTGTTTCCAGATGCGTCCAGTCTGGCTCGCGCATGGGCGGCCCGAGAGGCATGGACCCTAGTGGCTCATTCGCCCCGTCCAGAGCCTCTCTCAGCTCCTTTTCATCGGCGGAATTCAGCTGTCCGGATTTCAGGGAGACGATTTCCCCGGATTGCGGGTGCTCCACTTCCACGAGCCCTTCGTAGACCTGCGTGTGCGTTTCGCCCGTTGCAGCATCGACGATCACCGAGAAGCGCGTCCCGTAGTCGACCACGTTCGCCGAAGGCGTGGCAATCCGGAAGCCAACAGCCGAATCTGGGATGTCCGCCACCACGATTCCGTTGGCCAGGGTGCAGTGCATCGGGTCTACCAGGATCAATTCGGCAGGTGCCTCGAGAGTCACCTGCGCTCCCGAGTCGAAGCGCAGTGTCACGAGTCCCTCGGCAAGCCGTAGAGTGCCTTTCTTGAGACGAGATCCTACCGTGGTTGGCAAGTTGCTGCTGTCCCAACGGGCCGCGCGAGAACTCTCCACCGTGGCAAATTCACGATTCACGCCTAGAGGCTCAGGCTTCCGCAACAAAGCAATCCCGACAATCAATGCGAAACAGGCCGCTGCGGCCGCCACGAGCAGTCGCCTTCTGGAGAACCAGGACTGGCGTCGGCTAAAGACGTGGCTGGGCATGAACTCCGCTGGCTGACCGCCGACGTAATCGAGATGGAGGCGGGCGTGCAGCTCCATGTGTTTGCGATAGAACCGACGCGCCTCAGGACTTTCCCTGAGTACGTCGTTGAGTGATTCGCGGTCCACATCGTCCAGGCGTCCGTCCAGTACTTCGGCGATGAGTGCTAGAAGCTGTTCCTTGTCGTAATCAGGTTCACTCATGAGGTCATTTCCTGCAGTTTGGATTCGATACACGTGTGGAGCGCCTCGCGAATGCGCATCAGCATCATCTTCATCGCGCTCTCTTTCTTTCCATTGTCCGCCGCCAGCTGCCGGACGGGGATCTCGTCGCGATAGCGTCGGCTGATGAGTTGGCGCTGCCGCTCTGGCAACTGTCCCAAGCAATCCCGCAAGGCCAAGCTTAGCTCACTTTCGTCGTAAGCTGCGGACGGCGTTTCTTCGGCGAACAAGGCCAGCACGTCATCGCTGAACACGTGTCGGTCGCGCTTGCGGTCACGCAAGAATGCCAGGGCCTGGAAATACGCGCATTTCCGCGCCCAAGCCCCGAAGTCCGTGCCTGGCTCGAACTCGTTCATCTTTCGCCACAAGACCAGGTTCGTCTCTTGCAGCACATCACGAGCGTCGTGCGGGTTGCCCAGTAACGTGAATAGGTAGCCGAACAGGCGGTTCTGCCAGTCGGTGAGCTGGTAGAGGAATTCTTCTGAAGGGTCGGTCACTTCCGGCGTCGAGAGGAAACGAGCAGGGCCAATCCACCGAGGCCGAGAAGGGCTGCGGTGGAGGGTTCGGGGATACTGTGATTTACCGTTAGTTCGGGTCGGCTGCACACGGTCAGGGCAATCGCCACGAGTGCGACGAGCCCCGACCAATGGCTGGTATAAGCAATCCGATTCGAGCAACAAGAATTTGGCCGGGCTGATCCTTTCGCGAACGTATTGATGACCATGTTAAAGTAGGTGTAAGATTTCGGGTAGGCGTGGATTGGAAAACTCGACAAAGGTGATTCTCGGCTAAATACCGCCAGACCGAACATTGGTCACAAATTTCTCAGGGCTTTCGATCGTGACGCCAAAGGCCAGAAGAACAACAACGGTTTTTCAATTACGATGGAGGCGCCCAAACCCGATGCTGCCGAATGGGCCAAACGGTTCACCGTGGCGACCCTTGCCACCAAGCAATACCAAGATCAGTTCATTCCATGCGATGAGCCGGAACCGTGATTGGCAAATAACGTAGCGCTGGCTATAGCCGGGTAAAGCCAGTGTGTGCTCTATTAGTCCGTAAAACGCCGACTGAAGCCTGTGCTACGATGCTTGCGTTAGTCGACCAGGTCGATGCGTTTCAAGATCTCGTGCCCCTGCTTGGAGGCGAGATCAAGTTTAGTTTGGGTGGCTTGGTCCACGATTGTCACTTCAAAGGTGGCGATCTTGGACCACTCGAGGGTGGTTGCTCTATTAGTATCTTTGGGCTTGAATTCCTCCCGGCCAATCACGATTTCCTGAACGTCGTCGCCTTCGACTTGTTTCACCAAGGAGAAGTTCCCCTGATCGTTTCCTGAACCCAGGAACTTGCTTTCCACATTCAGTCGCACGGAAAGGGGTTTCTCTTTCGGATCGATGGTGAGTCGAAGTTTCTTGGCGTTTGAAACGTCGAGATCAGGGCTTTGGAACTTGTAGGTTTTGATCGTTCGGCCATCTCTCGAGGACCAATCTTGAATCCCGTTTTTGAAATCTTCAAAGACGGTGCGGCTTTTCTCTAACTGACGCAGAAGTTGCAGATCGACGGTTTCGGGGATGATCGAGTAATTTACCGAATTCAAGGCGAAGCTTGACGTTTCGCCTCTTTGCAAGGCAACTTTTCCTGGAAGGCGATAGTGACAGAGGGCGAAGGCGTAGAGAGGTAGCTTGTCGTGCACGGTTAGGCTTGTTTCCCAGGATTGCGCGGATCGCACGGCGTCCGTTCGGTTCCAGAATCGGGTTCTAGAGTTGGAATCGTAGCTGAAGTAGATCTCTGTCCCGATCAATCGGTCCTGATCTTCCGGCGTGACTGTGAAACGGGCCTTGTCGCCGTCGACAATGAGAGTGCTAGGGGGTGTCGCCGGGATGTCCTGCTCGATTCCCTTGAGATGTTGATCAAACCACTTGTTCAGCAAGACCCATTGCTCGGGGCCGGGGCCGTGATTCTGATGAATGTTCGTGCTGACTTGCCAGTTGGGGTGCTTCAGCAGGTCCATGGACTGGTAGATCCGTTCGAAGGTGGCGTGAAAGTCGTTGGATGAACTGAGAAAGAGGACGGGGCAATTTACGAGAGGCCAATAGCCGCTGGCATCGATCGTGTTCTGATAGAGTTCGAGATCGTCTTTGAAGTGAACACGGATACTGCTGCCTTTGATGTCTCCGGGGAAATCGACGTATTTGAAACCGGAGCCCCCGACCATAGGGACCACCGCCTTCAGTCGCGAATCAATCGCGGTCAAGGCAGTCACCATGCCGCCCATGGAATAGCCGCTGAAGCCGATCTTGTCGGCAGCCACTTCCGGTTGCCTTTCGAGAAAGGTGATCGCTCGTCTCGCCGCGATCGTGAGTAGAAACCAGTTGGCATTTCTAGGACTAACAATGGGGTCGATCGAGTAATCATCGGGTTGTAGGTTCCGCTTCCAACCTTTGCGCAAAGCCTTGGCATAGAATCGCGGGCCCTGAGTCGGATCCACTTTCCCCCAATCGGTATTGAGTTCGATCCCTTCTTCCATGGGCCGGCCGAGCCAGTTGATGTCGAGGGTGGCGAAGCCTTGTTTGGCAAAGTAGATGCCTCGACCGCGTTCGGCTCTCTGACCACCGCCATGGCTCCAGACGAAGGCGGCATTCCGTTTGCTATTGTCAGGAAAGGAGTGATAGGCGGCGATACGGGAATCAGCACCCTTGAAGGTCCCGACTGTGAATGTGATATAGCGCGTCACAACTCCTTCCGATTTCCATTCCTTCAACACGCGAACATCGAGGGCTTCCTTGCGGGCGTCGTAGTCTTTCCAAAGATCCGTCACGTTCTGCGGAACCTCGCTAGCCTTGTGATAGGGCGTGAAGGTTTCCTCTTTCCTATCTAGGACGGTAGTCATCGCAACGTTCGCCTGGAAGTTATCGAAATATACCGAGTCAATCTGGAAGCCGTCGACACCTTGCTTTGTGAGTCGTTCGATATCCTCTTTGGCCAGTCTCACATGCTCCTTTTCCGGATAACGAAAGGTATTGATCGCAGGAAGGATGAGAGCCCCAGCCGATTTCAATTTGTCCACGTCTCCAGGTTGGAGCTGCTTGGGCAGTCCAAACCAGAACCGGTGGCGTAGGTCCAGAGCTTCTCCTTTTCGTAGACGATCCATCTCCTCATTCGTAGACGTGAAGCGGACATGCTTGAGAACCCGGCGTGCCGTCTCGGAGCCTGAAATGGTGTTGGTGGCCTTGCCCAAGGCGTGTTTCACGATCAATCGATCGATCTGCTCCAGAAACTCGGGCGAATCCCGGCCGGACTTCAGATCTAACATCACGCCTAAGCCCAGACGATAGCAGGACTTCAGTGCGGATTCCAAACGGATGATGTGGTCGTCGCCTATCAGATAGCGAATGGACTCGAGTTCAGCGGCCTTGTAGTCAGCAACGACCCCGCTCTTGCCACAAGCTTTCGTGAGGGTACGATCATGAAAGAGCATGGGAATCCCGTCTCGGCTCCTTTGAATATCCAGCTCGACCATGTCGTAGCCCTCCTCTGCAGCGAGGCGAATGGCCGTCAACGAACACTCGTGAGATTTCGCAGAAAGGACGCCTCCACGATGCGCAATGATAATGGGACGGTGATTGGCAATACTTTGGGCATCACTGAAATCGATCAGAGTTGGTTCGGCTGCCTTGCCAACGGAGATGGTGAAACACAGGAAAAGTATTCCTGTTCGGAGGGTCGTGTGCATGAAATATGGTGGGTGTTTTAGAAGGCCTGTGGACCGTTTCTGAGTAGGCGCTATTTTTTAGATCGTCTCGCTAGGTTTCGAGGCTCAGACTCGGAATGGTGATCACAGCCTGCCGAAGAGTTTGAGTATTTGCGTGGGTGTAGATGTCATTCATCTCCTTGGAGCGGTGCCCAGTGAGCAATTGGCGAGTCTCCTGATTGACCCCGGCATTCATCAACGCTGAATTGAAGCTGTGGCGAAATGCATGAAAGCTCAGGCTATTTCTTGCTCTTCCCTTTCCTTGGCCGTCAACCCGAGTGCCCTCGATACCAGCTTCCTTCATTATTCGAGCGAAGGCTGTCGAGAGGCCACCATTGCCTGACGTCTTCTTTGCTCCTAGAACTTCGAACACGCGATCATTGCTGATTGCCTTTGCTTTGCAGTGTTCGGCCAGAAAGGATCCAAGCTGTTTGTGGATAGGGATTACAATTCTTTCCTGCGTCTTCCGAGTCTGGGTGTTGATCATTTGGTTCTTGAGATCGATATCAGCCCAAAGGAGCCCCGCAGCGTCGCTAAGACGGAGACCTGTAAAGAAGCCTACAAGGATCAAGCCTCTCCATTCGCGGTAGGCAGGGGGCGCTTTCTGTGCTTTGGGATGTGCGGCAAGCTTGATCGTGGCTGCGATCAGCTCCTCCACCACCTCAGGAGTGAAAACGTCTCGCCAAAAGTCTCGTTTCTCTTTGAGGCTTTCTACAGCTTCGGCGACGTTTGTCTTCACGTGACCTTGGACTCGAGCGAGGTTGAGGGCGATGCGAAGGTGTTTCACCTAGGCGTTTACCGTTCGCGCAACCTTTCCGGTCGCATGCTCCGCATCGCGGAACGCAACGACGTCGTCGATAGACAGCAGGGACAAACGCATTTTGGAGCGCGTCCCAAGAAACTGGCAGAACCTTTCGACTGTTCCCTTGTAGGTGGCGTGGGTGGCCTCGCTCTTCACTTCTTTGATCGTTAGCCATCGATCGAACCAGCTTTCAACACTCACGAACTGGATCTCGCGTCCGGTCACTCCTTCAACAATATCTGACACCACCGACTCTACTTGTGATTCTAACAATAACTTTCGATTGGCCCTGTTTTCAGCTCGCTCGAACTCCATCGCCATCTTGAGAGCTTTGCTCGAATTTGTGCATTTGGTAGAGCGCTTAACTTTCTTGATTGAGCCGTCGGGCAAACGCCGTTGCCAACAAGCGGTATAGAAGCGGCTATTAGGGTGCTTCCAAATACTGGCCATTCTTCAAAGTAAGAACCGTCAATGCTGGTTTTGATGTCAGTAAGGTCTGTTTTTACCGGGAAACAGGCCTCTTGCGAGGCTGCGGATGGACACTAGGGTTCGATTCCCTTCACCCGCTCGCCTTTCTCCTCTAAATATAGAGGTTCCCCTAGGGGGGTAATTGCCCCTAGTTGCAGGAATGGTCTACAAATCTGCATGTTGAGATTCAAATGTAGACCAAATTCAGCCGTTTCAGACAGTGTCATGAGCTGCTCGAAAGAGAGCCCAAAGCATTGGTTGGAGCGCCTCATGGAGTCGGTTGTGTTGTGAGACGCTTATACTCGTCTCACAAGGATTAAGTGGGTTCTCTAACCACCCTTAATGAGGATGGCTTGCATACCTGCGGCTTCCGCTGCTTGGATGCCTAACTGGCCGTCTTCGATGACGAGGCATTTGCTAGGATCGACGCCCATGCGTTTGGCGGCTTCGAGAAAGAGATCTGGAGCGGGTTTACTGTTCTCGACCTGATCTTGAGTAACGACGACCTGAAAGAGTTCGCGGAGGCCTATGGCTTCTAACGTCTTCGTTACTGTTTCCCAGACGCCACCGGAGGCGACGCCGACGGGATGCGTTTTGGCCACGCGTTTGGCGAAGTCGACGATCGGTGGATTGGGCGGGACGCGGTGGAGGTTGTCCCGGTAGAAGGCTTCTTGATCAGCGACCACTTGCTTGGGATCGAGCGATTCATTGAAGTGAGCGTTCACCTGTCGCACGGTTTCTAGCATGCATACACCAGCAAGAGATTGGGCATAGTCGCGGGTAAGGGTGAAGCTGGCCCCGTTCTTCTTGTAGGAATGGATCCAGGCCTCGAAATGCAGTGTCATGGACAACGCGAGCGTGCCGTCGTTGTCGAAGATATACCCTTCGAATGGTTGATCTGGGATCTCTAGGCCCTCAGGCGTGGTGATGGTCATGCGGGACGCTCCTGGTATCCCTGGCGCTTGGCAAGAATTGCATGAACGATACGAGTGAAACGGTGTTTCACCAATTTGTAATGATGATGCGTTCTTTGCTTCCTACCCTCTTCATCCTCTTTGTTACGGTTCTCGTTGCGGAAGAGGCGATTCCAGGCCACTCCTTGCATGGGGAAAGCTTCAATGAGGGGCCGCGTCAGCAGGCTTACTTGATGGGAAACACGGGGGATATCGAGTTTCCTGTTTCGACAAAGAACGAGAAGGCTCAGGCCTTTTTCAATCAGGGAGTAGGTCAGCTCCATGGCTTTTGGTACTTCGAAGCTGAGCGTAGCTTCCGCCAAGTGCTTCATTTAGACCCGACCTGCCAGATGGGCTACTGGGGGCTGGCCATGGCGAATGTGAATAATGGCAAGCGCGCTAAGGAATTCATGGAGGAAACTAAGGAGGCGCTCGAGAGCGAGAAGTTGACGGAGCGCGAACGTCTCTATCTGAAGTCACTGCACCGGTTCTACCATGGTGGCGAAAAGGAAGATAAGAAGCGCTATCGTCAACTTGTGCGTGACTACGAAGACATTGCACTACGCTTTGATGAAGACCTTGAGGCGCGGGCGCTCGCTGCCCAACAGGTTTGGTACAATAATCGCAAAGGGGTGCCGGTTTCTAGTCACCTCTCTGTGGATGCGATGATTCAGCAAGTGCTTGATGCGAAACCCATGCATCCTGTGCATCACTATAAGATTCATTTGTGGGATAATGAAAGGGTGAGGCGGGCGCTCCCATCAGCCGCGCGTTGTGGGCAGTCTGCCTCTGGCATTGCACACATGTGGCACATGCCGGGCCATACTTATTCAAAGACGTACCGGTTTGAAGATGCGGTCTATCAGCAGTCCGCGTCTGCTCGCGTGGATCACGCTCACATGATGCGCGATCATGTCATGCCTCACAAGATCCACAACTATGCGCACAACAACGGGTGGTGTGCTGAGAACCTTGGTTTCTTGGGACGTATTGATGAGGCGATCAGTCTCGCGGTGAACTTGATTGAGCTGCCGAGGCCGGCGAAGTTTAAGAAGCTAGGCGAGATGGAGTACTACGATGCGGGAGGCTCAGCTTATAGGGAAGGGCGCAAACGGCTTTGGGCCTTGCTGAACGACTACGCTCTTTGGGACGAACTCCTGCGGCTGAGCGAAACGTCTGTGATCGCACCCACAGAGGATCCTCTCATGCAGGCGAATAGACATCGCTATCGTGGAATGGCCTATTTTTATAAGGGTGAGCTTGAGCAAGGTCGGAGCGAGATAGCGGCCCTTGGAGAACTTGTGACAGGCTACGAAACTCAGCGCGATGATGCTGGTGCGACTGCTAAGACCGAGGCTGAGGAGCAGCAGAAGGACGAGGAAGATGAGAAGAAGAAGGAGGATGCCATCAAGAAAGCGGAGAAGAACGCGCGCAAACCCTATGATGCGATTGTGAAAGCCTGCCAATCATACAAAGGGCATCTCGAAGCACACCTTGCAGTCCTAACGGAACGCCCTAAAGTTGCTCGCGAGAAACTCGACAAGGCGAAAGGTTTGCTAGCGATCGATAAAGCTCGTCTTCACATGGAACTGGCGAATTGGGAGAAAGCGAAAGAGATCCTCAAACGAGAGGTAGATGGCAAACGCAATCCTGTGATCATGAAGTCGAACTATGTTCGTGTGCTGAAACGGTTAGGCGAGAAAGACGCCGTGAAACGAGAGATGGAAGCGCTGCGCAAACTCGCTGCGACTGCGGATGTCGCGAGTCCTCCCATGGTCGCCCTCAGTGAGATTGCTAAGGAGCTGAAGTTTCCAGAGGACTGGCGGCTTCCTCAAGAGGTTCAGGAAGACTTGATTGCTCGACCTGATCTCGACGAACTCGGCCCGTTCCGCTGGTCACCTTCAGCGGCACCAGAATGGCAGTTTCCTCAGGCCGACGGTGATGTCATTGCCTCGAGCAAGTTTTCCGGGAAGCCTGTTCTAGTGGTCTACTATTTGGGACGTGGTTGTAATCATTGCATGGAACAGCTCAACGCGTTCGCGCCTGAGGCCGCCAAGTATCGGGAGGCTGGCATCGAGATCGTGGCGGTGAGTACGGATACTGCGGACGGGCTGGCCAAGACCTTTCAGCAGGGAGAAGGCGAGAATCCCTTTCCGTTTCCGCTGGTTTCGGATGCAGACGGGGGCGGATTCAAATCTTTCCGGGCCTATGACGAGTTTGAGGACCAGCCGCTCCATGGAACCTTCCTGGTCGATGGCGCAGGTAAAATTCGCTGGCAGGACGTGAGCTATGAGCCCTTCATGCACGCCAGCTGGCTCCTGAAAGAGTCCCAGCGGCTTCTGGCGACTGATGCGGTCACCGAGAGCCTTGTGGCGACCAAGTAGCTCCTTCATCACCTGCGACTAGGTGATGAAGGGACGACTTGCAGTTGCCGCGAAACAAAAGTTTCTCTCCTACACCTAGTCACCACGCGAAACGTGTGGATTTGTTTCGGTTTATTTTGAGAAATTCACTTCTAGCACGGCGGGAGGTTGAATTTCATTTGAACGGGATTATCAAGAAGTTATGGGAATTAGGAAGGCTGTAATCACTGCCGCTGGTGAGAGACAACGTCATTTGCCATTGCAGACGATGGTCGACGGTCAGGGCCGGAACCGGAAGGTTCTTGGTCTTCTCGCGGATGAGGTCACTTCGGCAGGGATTGAGGCGATAGCTATCGTCGTGCGACCGGGGGCGGCAGAGCTTTACCGAGACGCCGTAGACGATGTCAGCGCGGAGATCACGTTCATCGAGCAGAAGGAGCCTCGAGGTTATGGGCACGCCGTTCTCAGTGCTGCGGACTATGTGAAAGACGATTCTTTTCTCCTCATGGTGAGTGATCATGTCTATGTAAGCGATGACCCCAATGAGGAGACATGCGCGCATCAGTTGGTGCGGATCGCGGAGGAAGAAGATTGCGTCGTGTCATCCGTGCAGTCGACGCACGAGGGACGCTTGAGCAACTTTGGAGCTGTGGGCGGGACGCTCTTCGATGCGAGCAGGGATCTCTATGAAGTGAATTCGGTATCGGAAAAGCCGACACCTACTGAGGCGGAGCAGAGTTTGATGACGCCTGGCCTTCGCCACGGTTTTTATCTTACATTCTTTGGCATGCACGTTCTGCAGCCTAGCGTGATGTCGCTTTTAGAGGAGGGGGCGAGAGCCCTTGGGCCGAATGATCAGCTCGATCTTTCTTCTGCTTTGCAGAAACTCACCAAGCGTGGGCGATATCTGGCTCAGGTGATGAAGGGACGGCGGTATGATCTCGACTTCCGTCATGGTCTTCTGATAGGACAATTGGCAGTGAGTTTGTCAGGGCAGTATCGCGATGAAGTTCTTTCAATGATCACGGATCTTCTCGCTCGAAATGTTCAGAGAGACTCTGGAAATCAACCGGTCATCTAGCTATTGATTGTGTCTTCCAAGCTAAGAGAGATCATCACGGCGAAGGACCGTGATAAACGGGATACTTCTTTGGAGGCGATTTGCGAAGCCCTCAGCTTTGAAGAGCTCGTCGCCGAGTGCGAAAGTCTGGATCGTTTCCGACGCGAGAGTGACAATCTTTACGAACGGGTTCGTGCGCTCTTCTTCCTTTACGCCATTCACCGTTTTTACCTGCCTGCAAAGCTGGAAGGAATGTCTACGGAAGGTGCTACTATTTCTTTTGACGCGTATGCTCATTTGCTAGAGCGGCGATTTGCGGAAGCCTTGGACCATTTCCTTAGTGACCAGGCCTCTGTGGGGCACTCGGATGCGATCAGTAGCGCCTTGGCAAAGTCCTACTACGAGTTGGCGTTACAGGACCTAGCGGATCAGGTTCAGTCGAGTGTTCGCGCTGTTAGGGGGAATCAGTGGATGTTCCGTACGGGAGCTCTTGAAGACTATCCGTTGCATGTACGACCTGAATTATTGCAATGCAAGGACGGTGCCTTTCCTGTGATTCATGAGCGGACTGCTGTGCGCATGGATCTCTCACATAGTGCTTGGAGTGACATCTTCTTTCTCGGCATGGACTTTCCGAGTGGGGCGCGCGTTCTCAATATCTCCGTCGATCTTGCTGTTCACGGGCGCGATACCCATCCGAGGCCACCGGTGGAAGCGCTTTTTCGAGTGATTGATCAACCCGTCATTCGCATTGCGAGTGTCGATCTTGGTGTGTCTGCGGAGATCACCGAGCTTGGGGATGTCTTCAACTTTGCCAAAGATTACCTCGGGCTTTTGAAGGCGGCTCTCATTGCTTCAGGGATCGTTCCTATGGGGTTGGAGGGTTCAGGGCAGTGTCTGAGTGTCCTGTTAGAAATGCTGGTCGGTCCGGGATGTGGCTTTGAGTTGATTAGTTGTGTTAATGATATACCAAAGGGAAGCCGACTAGCGGTATCAACAAACTTGTTGGGTGGTCTCATAGCGGTCTGCATGCGTGCGACAGGACAGACGCGGTCTTTGGATGGGCCACTGGGGGAAGACGAGCGCCGTATCACGGCAGCGCGAGCGATTCTTGGAGAATGGTTAGGAGGTTCAGGCGGAGGCTGGCAAGATTCCGGAGGGGTCTGGCCTGGTATCAAGCTGATCGAAGGTTGCAGCGCTCAGGAGGGAGATCCCGAGCATGGGATCAGTCGTGGGCGGTTGTTGCCACAGCATACGTTGTTAGGCATGGACGTCATTTCGAGTGAAATCCGAGACCGTCTCCGTGACAGTCTCGTCCTTGTTCACGGGGGAATGGCGCAGAACGTTGGGCCGATTCTTGAAATGGTGACGGAGAAGTACCTGCTCCGCTCTGTGGAGAGTTGGGAGGCGCGCCAGGAGTCTATGCGACTCTTCGATGCTATTCTCGGAGCCTTGCAGGCAGGAGATATTCAGTTGTTAGGAAAGCTCACGACGGAGAATTTCTTTGGGCCATTACAAAAGATCATTCCTTGGGCGACCACCTTCTTCACCGAGCGCCTCATCGATGCGGTGAAGGCAAAATTTGAAGATGATTTCTGGGGGTTCTGGATGCTTGGCGGGATGTCTGGTGGTGGCATGGGATTTATTTTTGAGCCTAGCCGCAAGGAGGAGGCGTTGATGCGCATGAAGGTGATCATGGCTGATCTGAAGGGACAGCTTCAGCATTCGTTGCCCTTCGCGATGGATCCTGTGGTCTATGACTTTAGTATCAATGAGGCCGGCAGCAGCGCTGAGCTTCTGAAGGGCGATGCTGCGCTCATGTCGCCAGGGTATTACGGAATGACCTTGCCATTGCTCTTGCGGGAAGATCCTCGCACGCTTTCACAGGAACGGCGGGCGGAAATGGCACGGTTCCAGCGCAAAGCGGATTCTGATAGAAGCTACGATCAGGTGCGCGACAAGCTTCTCACGAACCTCTTCCCACGTTTATTGAGTGGTGACTTTGCGGAGTCCTCTCTAGATCATTTGCTTAAGGCAAATGGCTTCGATCCACTCTTGCATGAGCGCATTCAAGAAGACATGCGGCGGGGGCTTATCGGTCTTTCGAAGAATCGTTTGGCGGCGAGTTCGCAGGTTCAGGATGTGGGTCCTGACGATGTGGCTATAAAAACGACAGCTGAGGATGAAGCTCTCGGCCGCGACGCGTTGGTGAATGGAGAAGTTGCCGTAGTCACACTAGCTGCAGGCGCGGCCAGCCGCTGGACAGAAGGAGCCGGTGTTGTGAAGGCCTTGCATCCGTTTTGCAAGTTTGATGGTAGGCATCGAACCTTCCTTGAAGTGCATTTGGCTAAGACTCGTTCGGCTGGATCTGCTCATGGCACCCTGCCGCTCCATGTCATCACGACGAGTTACCTAACAGACGGACCCATTCGAGGCTTTCTAGAAAGCGTCGATCATTACGGGATGAGTGAGAGTGTCTCTCTTTCTCGGGGGCGGTCTATTGGTTTGCGAATGGTTCCGATGGCGCGTGATCTTCGCTTTGAGTGGGAGGAAATGCCTCAGCAGCGGCTCGATGAACGTGCTCAAAAGATGCGAGCTAGCTTGCGTCAGGCCTTGTTGGGTTGGGCTTCCGAAACAGGTGAGGGGACTGATTATCGGAACAACCTCCCATTGCAGTGCCTGCATCCCGTTGGCCACTGGTATGAAGTTCCCAATTTGCTGCTCAACGGGACCTTGGCGGATCTACTTTCTCAACGTCCGCAGCTCAAAAGTTTGATGTTGCATAACATTGATACGGTTGGTGCCAATGTGGATGCGGCGATGCTTGGATATCATCGCCGGACGAATGCAGCCTTGACGTTTGAGGTCATTCAGCGCCGTTTGGAAGATCGTGGAGGTGGTCTCGCTCGTGTGAACGGTTCACTGCGCTTAGTTGAGGGGTTGGCGATGCCTCGTGAAGAGGATGAGTTTAAGCTGACCTACTACAACTCGAACACTTGCTGGATAGATATTGACCAGATGCTTACTAGCTTTGGTCTAACGCGCGCTGATCTGGGTGATGCTGCCAAAGTGGCTCAGGCGATCCGTGAGTTTAGCCGTCGTCTCCCAACTTACATCACTCTCAAGGAGGTGAAGAAGCGCTGGGGACATGGACAAGAAGACATCTTTCCAGTGGCGCAATTCGAACGTCTGTGGGGAGACATGACAGCGCTATCAGATGTTCCCTGTAGCTACGTGGCTGTTCCTCGCTTGCGGGGCCAGCAGCTGAAAGAGCAGGCGCAACTTGATGGGTGGCTGCGTGATGGGTCCCGTGACTTTACCGCCTCTCTGTGCGAGTGGTAGTTTGGTGGAGGATCCGATCCCGCAACTCGTGCAATCGCTCCAAATGGATGCCAGGTGGTTGTTTCTCTAACAACCACTCGATATCCGTAATTGCCTTTGGGCCAGCATTGCTCTGGTAGAGAAGGAGAGCTCTACTCAGACGTGAGGAAGCGTCTTCAGGATCGATCGCTAAGAGCAGGTCGAGTTCTGGCAGCGCCTGGGCTGAGTCTTCAGAATCTAGGTCGATACCGATGAGATTCCTTAGCATCCGCACTAGAATGGCACGTCTGCCGGCAGGCTCAAGATCCGCCTCGTTGAGTGCCCTGCCCGTTGTCGCGAGGACTAAGTTCTCCGCGTCTTCTTTGGGGAGTAGCTTGCCTTCATCGAAGACATCAATCAATTGCCCTTCTCCGTCGTCGGGGCGGTGTTCCACGACAAAGTGGCCTGGCAGTGGAATTCCGTGAATATCCGTGATGCCAAGGCGTTGCGCAAGCTCCATGTAGAGTAAGGATAACGTGATTGGGATACCCTCACGATCTTCCAAAACCACGTTCAGGTAACTATTGTCGCGTGCGTAGTAGTCGCTTCGACTTCCGTGAAAGCCGAGCTGCTGAAACAGGTAGTCTGACAATGAAGCCAGTTTCTCCTTCGCTTTGGCATCCTCAGCAAGCGAACTGCGGATCTCTTCTGCCATGGAGTCTAGCTCCTTGCGGTAGGCTTCCACATTGAGCTCGGGATCGTTCAGCTTTGCGATCATGAGAGCGGCATGAAAGAGATCGATCTCGTGATCTTGCTTCGTATTTAACAAACGCATTGTCTCTTGGATGACGCGTTTGTGATGGAGCTCGATTGACCAAACCCGAAGATTCTCTGCTTGGATCTCAAGGGCCCGCGCTTTCTCTTCAATAAGGGCTCTCGCAATCTCGGGCGCAGCCTCAAGAGCAGAGATGCTAGCGTCATTGGGTTCTTTGAGCCATTGATCAAGTGCTTCGTTGAGCGCTGGATCGCTCGGTTCTATTGCACGAGGTTGCCCGAGTGAGAAGGCTTGGAAGGAGGCCACCGTATCGCGGAACTTGCAGAGGCCGACCTGTCCGCCGCGAAGGGCTTCATGCTCGACGCTCACGACTACATCGCCATTGACGTAGCCGGTGATCGTGGCTCCATCGACAATGACACGTAGGTGATTCCACTCACCTGGGCGATAGGAAGGCACTGGAATATCTGCTAGGATATTCCAAGAGAAGACGTCTGGTCCCGCGAAGTGTGTGAGTCTGAGCTGGCCGCCACTTGGATAAAAGCCGTAGTGCCGATCACCGTTGTCTGAAGCAAAGGCTAGGCCTGCAGCCCCGGATTCATCCTCGAGTTTCACTTTGACCTGCACG
Organism: uncultured Verrucomicrobiales bacterium; assembly: GCA_938082635.1. Classification (GTDB taxonomy): domain Bacteria; phylum Verrucomicrobiota; class Verrucomicrobiia; order Verrucomicrobiales; family DEV007; genus JAACDM01. The sequence goes on along the minus strand of CALLLI010000095.1, from coordinate 3,635 downwards.
TCGTAGGCTGCGTCATCTGGGCGTTCCTGATAAAGGCAAAGTGAGCGTCCACCGAAGCCGGCGGCTTTGCCGTTTACGGAGATGGTCCCAGCGCGTTGCCGCCAGTCGGCGCCTTCCTGGAGAGGCTTCCATTGGCGGGGGCTGAGCTTTCCAATCGTGATCCAGCGCTCGATAGGGATGGGATTAGGTCTGTCTAGCAACAGCTTTAGGGAATTCACCTGCATGGCGAAGCCGATGTTGTCGCTTACTTGGGACTTTAGTGAAGGTATGCCGATGACCTGGCCTTGTCGGTTTAGCAGTGGGCCTCCGCTGTTCCCTGGTTCTATCGGAATCGCTAGTTGGATCATCGAATAGCCTTCCATGGATCGAGTCGCGGAGACGAGACCCTCGACGACGCTGAAACGAAACCCCTGCGGATTCCCCATGGCCACGACGGACAGGCCATCGGGGATATTGTCAGAATTTCCTAACGGAAGCGCGGGAATGTCCTCTTCGCTCACGCGAATCAAGGCAAGGTCCATCTTGCGATCTGAGGCATGGATGCTCTTTACCGTGAGCTCTCTCCCATCCGAGGTTGTCACCTGGATCCTTCGTGCTTCGCCGATAACATGGAGATTTGTGGCGATCAGCCCTTTCTTGACAAAGAAACCAGAACCCTCGCGATCTGCGCGTCCTGGCCGTGAATCATGCGTGATGGTGACCAGGGAAGGGCGCGTTTCTCTGGCAATGACTTCTGAAGTCTTGTCTTCTTCATTCGCGTTGGCGATTGGCGCTAGGAGAACCACCAGGAGGACGACGAACGAAGATCTTACCATCCGATTCGGTCCTCGGATGAAATGAAACGGTTGGCTGAAGCCACATTGGTCACGGCTATCTTATCTCGGTTCCAATCGAGGCGCTCGCCGAGGGCTCGAAGTGCGACATTGCCTAACAAGACGGCTTCCGTGAGTGGTCCGCCATAGGAGAAGTTTGCACCGGCAGGTGGTCCGCCTTTGCATGCGTCAATGAACTCCTGGTAGTGGCCAGAGGAACGTGATAGTGTCGGGCTCGGTCGCTTGTAGGCTTGCATGGCAGTTTCAGGAATCAATCGCACGCCATCACCTAGTCCTCCAGTCATGATCTTGCCCTTATTGCCAACATAGAGAGTGCCGCCAAAGTGATCTCCCATTTGGCGATCGGGCTCAAGTTCAGGAGGGCGTTCTGGCATGCGTTTGCCATCGTACCAGACGACTTTGATTGGAGGAAAGTTATCTCGTTTTGGAAAGTGATATGTGATGATCGATGAGGTGGGTGCCGTTTCTTTCGAAAGTCCACTGGCATCGGCTTGCACGGATGTAGGCGCCGTCAGTTTGAGACTGCGGTAGATCGGATCGAAGTGATGGCAGCCCATGTCTCCGAGCGCGCCACAACCGAAGTCCCACCAGCCACGCCATTTGAAAGGATGGTAGGATGGGTGATAGGGCCTTGCGGGTGCTGGGCCTAACCAAAGATCCCAATTGAGATGATCAGGAGCCGTTGGGGAGTCTTGGGGCCGCTCGATTCCTTGAGGCCAGACGGGGCGACTGGACCATGTGTGGACTTCCGTGACGTCGCCGATGGCTCCATCCGCGATCCATTCTGCCAGCACGCGATGCGAGTCCTTGGCATTCCATTGAATGGACATCTGGGTTGCGACGTTTGTTTCGGCTGCACGCTTAGTAACTTTGCGTGCTTCTGCAATGGTGCGCGTCATTGGCTTGGCACAGTAGACGTGCTTACCGAGGTCCATCGCCGCGAGTGCGATGCTAGCATGAGTGTGATCAGGGGTACCGATGACGACCCCATCGATGTGCTTCTCTTTCTCGAGCAGGATGCGAAAGTCTTCATATCGCTGGGCTTTAGGGTACTGCGAGAAGGTTTTAGCCGCGAATTTGGAATCGACATCGGCGAGCGCCACGATGTTCTGGCTAGAGAGCTCTTTGAGGTAGTTGGCCCCCATGCCTCCGATGCCGACACCGGCAAGATTCAGGGTCTCGCTTGGAGCTTTGGCTCCGAGAAGATCGCTTGCGAGAACGATGGGTATCGCTGCGGCTACGCCTTGGATGATTTCACGCCGTTTCATGCCCTATTCTGGCTAGTTGGCTTGTGAAAGACCAGCTTCAGACTCTGGGATATTTACTAAGGTCCAGATGTTAATTAGAATTTGAAATTTCATATTTAAAAGTATTTAATCTAATGTAATCGTGTCTTGCATGGATGCAATCACGTCGTCGTCAGAGAGCCTCTCGGCCGTCCCTCATTCCACAGCAATGGGCTATTCAGCAGCTCAAAAGCCACTGGCCCAGCCTTGAGATTCTATAGGCCCTCCCTCAGAAGGCTCCAGAAATGGTCTCTTTCAAGGGGGCGATGCCGGAGGTGGGTGCCATCGTTATCCGTATGCTGACGGTGGATCCCAGAGATGGGACGGCGTCAGCCCGCCTAGCTGCGGCGTTCCATCGCGCGTAAGCTCTTGTCGGCATCGAGAATGCCTTTGTGATCCCCACGCTTCAAGCGGGCAGCATCAGTGGCTGTCTTGTCATCGTCTCAGGGTGGAAGGAAGGGATTCCTTTGCCTGAGTATCTGGAAAAGGAGGAAATCGGATTCGAGTCGGCTCTGGCGATGATTGATTGCCTTGCCAAGGCATTTGAAATCTATCATGCGGCCGGCTGGGTTCACGGGCACCTTCGGGCTGAATCTGTAATTGTAACTAGTACCAACGAAGTCACTCTCGCTGGTCACGGTTTCCTCGATGTGGTGACGGGGTATGTGCCTGAACCACTTGATCCTAATAGAGTCTATATTGCTCCAGAGAGGAACGGAAGAGAATCTGAGCCCTCGACGATCGGTCAAGATGTTTACACCGTTGGGGTGGTCGCTTACGAGATCCTCACTGGTGACAAGCCGACGGGACAGTTTATGAAACTCCCGTCCCAGGTCACGGGCACAGGGAATTGGTTAGACGATGTCATTCTTCGGTCCATCCATTCCAAATCAGATAGTCGTATTAAGAGGCTGACAGAGTTCCGTAGTGAGATGGCTGCACAGACCTTGCTCCTTATGGATCTGAGTAAGAAGGACAAAGAGGAGGCCGCTATGCCAAGGGGAAGTAAAGAGGTTTCCGGATCGACGGCGATGTTAAAGAAGCCTCTGTATATACTGATGGTCTTCTCTTTACTGATGGTGGGTATAGCTCTCTGGTTAGGCTAGGCGATGCACGAGAAGCAAGCGCAAATTCAGCTGACGGCTCAGCAAACGATGGGATTAGTGGGGGAACTTTTGAATTCGCTAAATGAAAACGGAGAGGGGATGGATACTCAAGCCATCGCTGAAAAATTTTCGAAAGCGAGCCCTGCAATGCAGCACGAGGCCCTGCTAGTACAGATCGGCGTAAGTCCGTTTGTATTTCCAGAGCGTGAGATTGTGGGAATTATATCAAAGTAAGGGTTGTACGTCAGGAATCTAGCATTAGCTTTCATCGGTCGCGCAGCACCCGTGAAAAAAACTCTGGATTTCTCACTCTCACAGACTCAAATCGTTCTCAATTGGAACGAGTCCTTAGGAGCCACCAATCAGCTCAATGCCTTGCATTGAGAGCAGCTATCATCTTGGAGGCAGCT
>CALLLI010000094.1 GCA_938082635.1 uncultured Verrucomicrobiales bacterium | reverse complement strand
TTAAACATATACTTGATCATTCGACGGCACGGTGCAACCGGAAGACGTGGAGAAACTACGTGAAAACACTCAGATCAGACATCTGACGGCGAGAAATCAGCCGATCATATACTTGAGCGCCGAAAAGCCATTTCTATAAAGTCCTGATTATGTGCGCCTTAGAAAGAATCCAACCGGATTTTTCGCTAATAGCCGTTTTCATCGAGAAATCGTAATTGACCGCCCTCAATGCCCTCGACCGTATCGATGAAGTAGTTGAAGGTTAACCTTGGCCTAGGAAGCTCGGCCAGATCGATGACAGGAGAGCGTAGCGATGCGACCGAATTCGGTGTGTAATCGCCGCTGATATTTGTGCCCCAAGCGTTCAGACCGCTATTGGCATTGGTTAGATCGTCAACATTAGGCATACCCATTTCCCATAACGTATCTCCCTCGGTTGGCGTCACCGTCCAGCCTTCGGCGCCGGTCTCGAAATCGTCTGCAAAATGACGAGGCGGTGGGAGAAGCGCGACGCTGTAGAACGCTTGCCCATCGCTAGCCAGAGCAAACACTGCATCGGTGAACGCTGTAATGTCGTCAGTTCCCATCACGGCGTTGTCAATGATCTCCCAGGTTATCAAATCCGTCGAGGCTAGCACGGCATACGTGACGCCTGAGACCGAGGTGAATTCGATGGTGACCTCGCTGGTTTCCTGGGCGCGATCGATGTGGACAATGTCAAACGGGCCGGAAATCACGGGTCCAATCGGGATCGAGAGCACTAGATCGTCGATGGCGCCATAAAAGCGGATCGATCCCTCATCACCACTTCCGGTCACCCTGAACCTAATGTCGCCACTGCCGTCGCCTGTGTAAGTGAAGCTCCGCGACTCAAAACCGAGATCTAATGACCCAACCACCTCGGGGGCAACTTCCGAGTGGCTGGTCAAAACGCTGTCATCGCCGCGAAGAAGATCAATGACCACACTATCATTGAGCGTGGGGTCGTTGAACTGGGCGCCATCAAAAAACACCGCACCCCCAATACGGAAATCAACTTGGTATTCGACACCCAATTCGTTCGAACCCGCAATAACATTATCCATTGTCACGGTGTTAGTACCGCCATGCCATATCATCACAGCGCTGTTCCGCGCGTTGCCCGTGTTACCATCCCAATTGGCGGTATCGACAACGTGGACTTCACCTGCAACACCATTATCCGACCAGCCGGCAAGATCACTAACATCAGCCCAGTTTGCGATAGAAAACGTCGTGGTATGTTGAAAGCCTATAGCCCTACCCGTCGCCGGATCTAAACCATTAAAATCCTCGCTGAAAATAGTCGGAGCAACCGCAGCCAATGAAACGTTATCGATGGCGCCCCCAAAGTGGCCGCTTCCCGGTGCAGAAGGTCCGATGCGTAAGTGCACATCGCCAGTGCCGTCTCCGGTGTACTGGAAGCTGCCAGGCATGAGTGCGATCTCACCAGCCCATGCTCCCGGTTCCTGGGTCATCTCGGCAAGCACGGTGTCGTCGCTGCGCAGCACTTCGATGAGAATCCCGTCGCTCTCTGTCGTCACTTGACTTGGCGCCTGGTAGACTGCCGGGCTCACGCTGTAGTTCTTGCCCTCCTCATTGGACCCGGGAATCGCGTCACGCAGGGTGATCACGTTGTCCTGCCAAATCATCACGGCAAAGTCCCTGGCGTTGTCGATGTCTGGAAAGACGTTGGCCACATCCACCGCATGCACCGTTCCTCCGCCCGCTTTGTCCCAATCGGGTAGATTCCCCGAATGGCCAACCGCAAGCTCCGACTCGAACTGGCCTCCGTTGAAGTTTCCATCCGGGGCCGTGAAGTCGTTGAAGTCTGCGCTGAATATCGATTGGGCGCCAGACGTGGGCGCCAATACAAGAAGGAGTCCGGTCAGCAACACCACCCCGAACCATGCGAGAGATACGGTTCACGATTGAAGTGATTGAAGTTGGATGGCTCATCGGGATTCAAGTTACAGGGATTTGCTGGATCGACTGATTTGGTTTTGATAATCAAATTTGAAAAATTTGCAGAAACTCGCAATCACTGCAAGAATAAAATGCTCTGAATTCCTGGATGTCGGCAAAAATTCCCTTGAAAAGGATTATTGAGGCTTAGATTGATGATGAGAAACTTTGATAATCAGATCCCTTTCACATTGACACCCTCTGAGTTTGTTTAAAAGATCACCCATGCCCAATGCCACGCCACTTCGGCAGACTCCATCTCAGCAGGATCTCGTTCGTGCGCTGATCCGTCACATTCAAGCGGAGGGAATGGCGACTGGGGATCGCCTGCCGCCGATCCGTGCGCTGGCGGAACAGTTCGAGGTCACCGGTAGCGCGATCCGTGATGCTCAGATTCAGTTGCAGACCATGGGAATGATCAAGATCCTCCCGCGTAGTGGTGCCTTTGTGCGTTCTGTTAGTCTTGAGCCTTTGGTTGGGGCGATGACAGACACCCTGGACAACGCTTTGATGCAGGCGGACCCCAGCCTATTTCACCTGCTGGATGCCCGGCAACTGATCGAGGTGGAATGCGCCACGACGGCAGCGCGACGGCGGCGCATCGAGGACCTGCTGCCGATCCGTGAAGCCCTGGCCGAAACCCTGGCTGCGGCGGAACCGCTCAACGAAGACTCATCGATCGATGCGCGGAAGGCACACTACGATGCCGACATGCGCTTTCATCTCGCGATCGCCGAACTCGCAGGCAATCCCGTCCTAACAACGATGTTGCGCTCCCTCCTCGGACTGATCAAACCACACCTCTTGCAAATCCCATGGAGTGCGCAACGGAAGGAACTCACTGTGAATGCTCATTTGGAGATCTTCGACGCGCTCCATTCCGGCGATGTGGACAAAGTGCGCGAGTGCATGAGCGACCACACTGGCATGGCACGCGACTCCCTGCTCAAGAAGATGTGGTCATCCCAGAAAGCGCCAAAGTGACGTCAACCCACACAGTTCTTTTCAGCGTGATTGCAGGTGTGTTAGCCAGCATTGCTGGCTCGATGGCCGCGGCGGGCGATGCGACGGCGTTCTTTGAGAAGAGAATTGTTCCCTTGCTAGAAAAGCGATGCTTTGAATGTCATAGCCATGAGTCTGGAAAGGCAAAAGGCGGTCTCGTGTTGGATTCACGCATGGGCTGGGAGAAGGGAGGCGGATCAGGCCCCGCCATCGTTCCGGGCAAACCCGATGAGAGCCTTCTGATTCAGGCCGTTAGGTATCACGACGAGGACTTCCAAATGCCGCCGAAGAAACAGCTTCCGGACAATGAAATCACATTGTTAGAGAAATGGGTCGCCATGGCCGCACCCGATCCGCGCCGGGCGAAACAGCCTAGATACGATTCGGAGAAACTCTGGGCGCTGCAACCAATCCAGCACCACACCCCGCCGACTCCAAGAGACCAGAGTTGGGCGCGCGATGACATTGACCGGTTCATTCTTGCTGAGTTGGAGAAAAAAGGCCTGGCGCCGGCCAAGGAGGCCAACCGTTACACCTTGCTACGTCGGGTCACCTTCGATCTGACGGGGCTGCCACCGACTGCGGAGGAGATCGAGGCTTTCGTCAACGACACTACCTCCAATGCGTACGAGAAGGCCGTGGGCCGTTTGTTAGACTCCGAGGCGTTCGGCGATCACTGGGCCCGGCACTGGTTTGATCTCTCCTGCTATGCCGACCTCGCCGACATTCAGGGCAACGTCTTGATTCGCGATGCCTGGCGTTACCGAGACTACGTGATCGCAGCGTTCAATGCCGACAAACCACTGGACCGCTTCATCCACGAGCAAATCGCCGGAGATTTGCTACCCTATCAAACCAATCAGCAGCGGCGAGAGCAAATCATCGCCACCGGGTACCTGGCGATCGGTCCCTGGACGCTGCAAAACTACATCAAGGGACAGCTGGACGCGGATGTGGTCGATCACCAGATCGACCGGATAGGGCGCACCTTCCTCGCACAGACCATTTCCTGTGCACGCTGTCATGATCACAAATTCGATCCCGTTCCCACCGCCGATTACTACGCACTGGCGGGGATCTTTCACAGTACCCTAACAACCAGCTACGACGGCCCCGGGGTGTGGAGCGCGATCAACGAAGTAAACCTTCCTGAACTAGCAAGTTCACCAGAGGAGCAGGCCCAGCGCAAAGAGAAGCTCAACGACCTTCGCTCGCAGAGGCAAACGCTCCAAGCCGAACTGACGACTCTCGTTCTAAAGATCCCCGGAGGTTCAGACGCCAACGTCCTGACTTTGGAAAACCCAATTGACGCCAACGAGAAGGACACCCGCTACGAGGTGAGTTTCCAAGCGGGGCCAAGCGTGTGGGCAGGTGCAGCCCAGCGAACAACGACGGCGGACGGCCTGCAGATCGACTTGCTCCGTGAAGACGGCAGCATGCTTACCGGATTCCGCCACAATCCAGGCCCATGGGCGAGCACAAGAGACGCGCAGAACCTGAAGCCTGGCAGTTTCTCTTACACGGGTGATGGATCGGGAAAGCTCCGCATCCGCCTCACCAGCGCCACTCCCGGTAGCGTGCGCTTTGGTGGCGCGATCGATGAACTGGCAATCGTTGCTAGCGAAACCACTATCTTTACCGAAAACTTCAATTCCCTTAAGCCCGGCTCAACCGAAGGTTTGCAGGCGGACACACGGTTGCGCGTTCTCGCCGGGGTTTCCGTTCCCGGATGGGTCGGCGGGGGAACAAACCATTCTCACGCAGTAGACTTAGGCGGCGACGATTACGCCATCCAGTTCTTCGGCGGCGGAGCCATCGCGCTTGCCCAAGCCAAGCCAGTTACCGAGGCCGAGAAAGCAGCCCATGCCAAGGCGACTGAGCTCGAGGAACAGTTGGGCAAGCTCACTACACAGATTGCTAGACTAGAAGAGAAAGACGTACCAGAGAATGCACTAGCAGTGAGCGAAGTCGCTAAGCCATCCGATGGTCCAATATACAAGCGCGGCAACTTTCAGTCGTTAGGCGAAATCGTCCCTCGCGGATTCCTCAACGCCGTTCCCGTCTCCACAGCCTACAGCATCCCGCCTGAGACCAGCGGCCGGCTGCAACTGGCCCGATGGCTAACTGATCCTGAAAATCCGCTCACCTCGCGCGTCCTCGTCAACCGCGTCTGGCATCATCTTTTCGGACAAGGCCTCGTCAGATCGGTCGACTACTTCGGCGTCCAAGGAGAAGTGCCCAGTCATCCCGAATTGCTGGATTTCCTCGCTCGGCGATTGCGGGAGGAAGATCAGTGGTCGCTCAAAAAAACCATTCGCCACATGGTTTTCTCGCGCTCCTACCAGATGGCGTCGACCCACCATACAGAGGCAGCAGCAGCTGATCCTGACAATCGGTTACTCTGGCGCATGCCGCGGCGTCGGCTTTCTGCGGAGGCGATTCGCGACACCTTGCTCACCGTGAGCGGACAACTCGATCCCGCTCGCGGCGGCCCGTCCCTTGGACTTGAGTTGAATAACAACATCCGAGGCGCAGGCGGCAATGTGAATCCGCCCACTTGGGGAAACCAGATTCCAGAAAACGTGAAGCAACGGCGCTCGATTTATCTTCCCCTGAAACGCGAACGCCCCACCGGTGATCTTGAGATATTCAGCGCCTTCGATTTCCCTCATCCGAACGAAATCACTGGTGTGCGCCCTAACACAACCGTGGCAACTCAGGCACTCTTCCTTATCAACTCGCCGTTTGTGAAAAAGCAGGCCGCGCAACTGGCCCAGCGGCTCGCAGGTGAGGAGAGTTCAGACCATGACCGCCTTCATCGGCTCTACCTCCTGACAACTGGCCGACCACCAGCGGCTGACGAGATTGAGACCACACTGGCGTTTCTAGATCAGTGTGAGGACGGATTAGAGAACGGCACAAGAAACGAAGCGTGGACACAGCTCTGCCACGCCGTTCTGGGATCAAACCAATTTCTATTTCGAGAATAGAACCACCAAATCACGATGCACTCCATTCCGAAAGCAGCGCCAACGGCGCGTTTCAACCTAGCCTGGGGCAACGCCCCAGGATTCCGTCAACATGAGATCCAAGCGCTGAAAGCGCGATTCAATCCGTTATTCGCCAAGACATGCCGCAATCCCACTCTAACGTGATCCTACATGTTGTGTTCTCGACCAAGAATCGTGATCCGTTTCTAGATCATGAGATTCGAGGGCGAATGCACGGATATCTCGCCACCCTTTGCCGTGATCTCGACTCGACGTGTCACATAGTCGGGGGTGTTGCCGATCATGTACATATCGTCACCTCATTACCGCGTACGCTCTCACAAAGTCAGCTCTTGGAAGACATCAAGAAGAAATCCTCAAGCTGGATCAAGGGAATCGATCCATCACAGTACGAGAAATTCAGTTGGCAACGAGGTTATGGCGCTTTCTCCGTGAGCCCGAGCAACCGTGACGAGGTTGTAGGCTACGCGGCCACCCAGAAAGAGCATCATCGAAAGCTGACTTTCCAAGAGGAATACCGCAAGCTTCTCGAAAAACACCAAATCGAATGGGATGAACGTTATGTGTGGGACTGAAATGGACTGGAAGCTTTCCAATCTTTTGAATCGCGCCTTCAGCGCTGAGTTCAATGCTAACCGAATTCCCAGGGCGTTGCCCTGGGCTAGAATGAACGAGTCCGTTGGACTCACACAATCATGAATCCTTTGTATCCACCATTCGGTCCGTCCCGCCGGAACTTCCTCCGCACCGCTGCAGGTGGCTTTGGCTCACTTGCGCTCAACGCCATACTGCAGCAAACAGCATCGGGGAAGTCTTCTATCGCTCCAGGCGGATCCCCGCTCTCCGTGAAGAACACCCATTTCCCGGCACGCGCCAAACGCATCATCTTTCTGTTCATGTCAGGCGGTCCTTCACAAATGGATCTCTTCGACTACAAACCACGGCTCGCGAATGGTTCCGGGAACAAACTGCCCTACCAACTTCCCAAAACGGAAGCCACGGTCGGACTTGAAAACACGCGCCTGCTCGGTCCTGTCTCGGGCTTCCAGCACGCAGGAGAAAGCGGCCTCTACATGAGCGATCTCCTACCACACACAGCGCGCCACGCCGATGATCTTTGTGTACTGCGAGCCGTCCACGCCGACAGCCCGAATCACCCGGTAGCGATCCGCCAACTCCATACCGGAAACCTCTTTGACGTGGTCCCCTCGATGGGCTCATGGTTCTCTTACGGCCTTGGAACGGAGAACCAGCAACTGCCAAGCTACATCACCATTCTGCCCTCGGAAGGCGAGCGCAATTTCAGCAGCGCTTTCCTTCCCGCAATCCACCAGGGCACAGCGATCCAGCACGTCGGTTCCTCGCCTGACAAAGCCCCTATTCGCAACCTAACCGATGCCTCACTTCCCAAAGAAGTACAGCGTCGCCGCATCGATCTGATTCAGACGATGAACCGCCGTCAACTGGATCGGCTCCAGACGGATCAGCAGATGGAAGGCGTCATCGAATCGTTCGAACTCGCCTTCCGCATGCAGATCGAGACGCCACGGTTGGTCGATCTCTCCACGGAGTCAAAAACAACGCTCGACCTCTACGGCATCGGCGACAAAACCACGGACACCTTCGGTCGTCAGTGCCTCCTCGCCCGCCGCTTCGCCGAAGCCGGGGTGCGTTTCATTCAGGTCTCGCTTGGCGGATGGGATCACCACGGCAAGATCGCCGACGGCCTCAAGAAAGAATGCGCCACCAGCGACAAACCGGTCGCAGGTCTTCTCACTGATCTGAAATCGCGCGGTCTACTCGAAGACACGCTCGTCCTGTGGGGCGGCGAATTCGGACGCACCCCGCACACCCAGCAGAACAACGGCGCAGGGGAAGCGCCCGGTCGCGAGCACAATCAACACGGATTTACGATGTGGATGGCTGGCGGCGGGGTGAAAGGCGGGATGACCCACGGCACGACCGACGACTTCGGGTACCACGCTGTCGACGGTCAAGTCCACATCAACGACCTCCATGCGACCATGCTCCACCTCATGGGCCTCGATCACGAACGCCTCACCTTCGAACACCACGGCCGCCCCTTCCGCCTAACGGATGTGGCGGGGAACGTGGTAAATGACATCATCGCATGAGCGAAAGCGACAACGATTCTTAATCTTACTCTTCATCCTAATCTTAATCCTCCCAGTGCCCCAATTCGACGACGACAAACGAAAGCATCACTCGTCGAGATCGTTTCGATGCTGGTTGGGTCGATACGAGCGAACTCGCCAGACCGTGATGTTTGATGAGAGGGGGATTAAGATTAAGAGCAAGATTAGGATTAAGATTAAGAATGTGAGAATGAGATTGGTTGTTTTAGTCGTTTGTGCGTTGCTGTACGCGAACGCCCTTGCCGAAACACACAAACCAAACATCATCTTCATCCTCGCCGATCATATGGGTTACGGTGATGTCAGTTGCTACGGAGCGGAGAAGATCAAGACGCCTAACATCGATCGCATCGCCAAGGAGGGTATCCGATTCACCGATGGTCATGCCGGGGCTTCGACCTGCACGCCAACTCGCTACGGTTTCATGACCGGTCGGCATGCTTGGAAGTCATGGTGCAAATACAGCGCGCTGAGTACCAACGCGCCGTTGCTTATCGAACCCGACCGCGTCACCGTGGCTTCCTTTCTCAAGTCAGCCGGTTACGCCACCTCGATCGTTGGCAAGTGGCATCTCGGCTATGGTCGCGAAGACGGCTTCGAAGTCAATCGCGGCGACACGCCGCCTAACTACTGGGAGACGCGTGGGAACGGTCCAAACTGGAACGGCGAACTGAAACCCGGACCACTGGAGAACGGTTTCGACTACGGCTACGTCATTCCCGTGGCTAACAGTTTCCCGCCTTATGTGTTTGTTGAGAATCACCATGTGGCGGGGCTCCGTCAAGACAGTCCGATTGGGAAACTGGAATCAAAGAACTACGGCAAAATGGAAGGTGGTGACGGCGCGCGTTGGAAGGACGAAGAACTCATCGATAAATTTGCGAACAAATTAACAGAACAGCTCGACAGTCTAGCTAAGAAGAAGCAGCCCTTCTTTCTGTGCTACACGCCGACTCAGCCTCACATTGGTTCACGAGGTGTCAATGGGCAGGCGCATTGGCCAAATGCCCGCTTCAAGGGGACAAGCGAAGCGGGGCCGTACGGCGATGTGGTTCGGGAGTTGGATTGGTCCGTCGGTGAACTATTGAATACGCTGGATCGCCTCGGTCTCAGAGAGAATACGTTAGTGATCTTCACCAGTGATAACGGTGGATACACTCAGAAGTTCAATGGCCACCAACCTAACGGACACCTCTTGCGTGGTGGCAAAGGCGATCTGGTCGAAGGCGGTCACCGCGTGCCTTTCGTGGCAAAGTGGCCAGGCCGAATCAAAGCAGGAACGCTGTCGAATGAGATCATTTCGACTACTGACATGCTAGCAACCTTTGCGGCCATCATCGGGAAGGAACTGCCCGCGGGCGCGGGGCCAGACAGTTTCAACGTATTGCCAGCTCTTCTTGGACAGAAGTTAGACCCGGAGCGCCCCGTTGTTTTGTCTAGCGGTGGGACGGGCGCTCTCTCCATCCGTGCCGGAAAATGGAAGCTCATTGATGGTCAAGGAGATTGCGGCTACGGCGAATTCCGCCACAAGCAACCCTGGCCGAAACCCAAACCCGGCGATCCCCCGGCGCAGCTCTACAATCTGGAAGAGGATCTCGGAGAAACGAATAATCTCTACACGCAGCATCCGGAAATCGTTCAGCGACTGAAGCAAACGCTTGAGGGAATCAGGGCCGCGAAGCACTGAAATGGTAGCTGCACAACACTAGAATTTGCACAACGATTTGATGATACGCCGAAACTTTACTATCCTTTCTCTTACCGCCTCGATCACGGTTCTCACCTACAGTGGAAAAGCTAGAGTCCGATCAAAGCTCGATGAGCGTTCCTTCTATTCGCTGCCGCGACAAAAACTGTCCCGGTCGCAGAATAGGCAAACCGTAGAAGTCAGTGCCGATTTGATCAATGAAATCAACTTGGTCGAGCGTCAGAAGGACATCTGCCCAAGCGAGTGCGCCAAAGAGAATCGGTTTATCTTTGGCGGGCTGAAAAATCGCGGGCCACTCCAATGTCAGGATGTCTTCCGCGAGCACGATCGCCGAACGCTTGCCTTCCCAGTATTCGCTTGCTTCATTCGACAACTGCTGGAGATTGCGCACCGTTTCCTCGACACCAAAGGGCGTCGTGAGCAAACGCCACCCGTTTGCCGGAGCCAAATCCATTATGCATCGAGATGCACCGGTTTCCGAAAGGCAGGCCGCGAGGATGACGCTTGTGTCGAGAAAGAGCTTCATTCATTAGGTTTCGCGCCCTTCGCGAAACGCCTGCATGTCCGCCTCATCCTGTGCGACCCACGCCTCGACTTGATCGCTGGAATAGAGCTTCGTCTCCGGCATCTTAGCGCCGTCGGCTCGCAATTTTTTCACCAGGAAAAAGAACAACTCTTCCTGCTCCTTTCTTGGGAGCAGTTCCGTCGCGTCCTCGATTTCAGCCACCGTGCTCATTTGAAACCAAGATAGATGCGAATCGGAATGAATGAAACTTCAAAATGAAAATCGGAACTTAAATTCCGCACGACCTCAATGGAACGAACTTGAGGCTATCTCTTTCCGCCCTCTCGAAACCATGACAAAGCAACCATTCCGCATTCTAACAGCGATCCTCATATACACCTTCACGGCATCTGCAGCAGAACGCCCGAACATTCTGTGGATCTCGCTCGAAGACATCACGCCGATGATGGGCTGCTATGGCGACGAATACGCCCGCACGCCGGTGTTCGATAAGCTTGCCACCGAAGGAATTCGTTACACCAAGGCACACGCCATCGCGCCGGTGTGTTCTGTGTCGCGTTCTAGCATCATCACCGGAATGTATCCTACTGCGCTGGGTACGCACCATCATCGGAGTAATGTCGGCAAGCCACCAGCGTTCGTGACGATGCTCCCAAACTTGATGCGCGAGGCGGGTTATTTCACCACGAACAACGCCAAGAAGGATTACAACATTCGCGGCGATCAGTGGCATGTGAGCTCCAGGAAAGCCCATTGGCGAAATGGCCCTAACAAAGAGCAACCGTTCTTCTCGGTATTCAACTTAGGCGCTTGCCATTCGAGCATCACGAAGATCTCCGAAGAGGTGATCATTCAACAGCGATTGGATCGACTTCAGCCCGAAGACTTTCACGATCCAACAAAGGCACCCATTCCACCCTATCATCCCGACGTGCCTGAGTTCCGCAAAGCCTGGTCGCGCTACTACGACGCTGTTACCCAGGTCGACTACCAGGCGGGTGAACTCATAGAACAATTGCAGGAAGACCGACTCTGGGAAAACACCATCGTCATCGTCTGGGCCGACCACGGCGTGGGCATGCCGCGCGGCAAACACAACGCCTGGGAACAGGGCACGCACGTGCCGTTGATCGTGCGGTTCCCGAAGAAGTATCAACACCTCGCTCCTGCCAAACCTGGTTCAGCCATCGACGGGCTGGTCACGTTAATGGACCTCGGCCCTTCCACTTTGGCCATGGCCGGACTCGAAACGCCCGACTGGATGCAAGGTCAACCGCTGCTCTGCAGAACCGGTGAAAGCGAAAACAAATATCGCGATTTCATCATCGGCATGCGCGACCGCTTGGATAGCCGCTACGAAATGGTCCGCACCGTCCGCGACAAGCGCTTTCGCTATCAACGCAATTACTACCCACACCTGCCCTTCAAACCGCACGAGGATTTCGAGTTCAACGCGCCTGTCCTGAAGAAGTGGGTCGCGCTCGCCAGAGAAGAGAAACTCACCGGCGCGCAGGCGATGCTCAATCTGCGCTTCAAGCCAATTGAGGAACTCTACGATTCCGAGAACGATCCTCACATGATCCACAACGTGATCGACGATCCCCAATTCGCCGATGTGGTGAAACGGATGCGCGGACAACTGCGCGATTGGATGCTCGAAACGCGCGATTTGGGTTTGCTAGAAGAAACCGAAACCCTCCAGCGCGCTTCTTCCCACGATTCGCACTGGGACCTTGGTCAATCGCTCGACAACTACGAACGCATCCTCGAAACCGCCGATTTGCCACACAATGCAAATGCCATTCCGGAAATGGTAGCCCGCACAAAGGATCCCGATTCGGCAGTCCGCTTCTGGGCAGTGTTAAGCTTAGTTGCCCTGCATTCCGACAATACTGAAGTTGTTTCCGCATTGCAGGCTGCCACAAGGGACGAGTCCGTTAGTGTCCGCATCACCGCGGCGGATGGTCTCTTCAACCTCGGACGCTACGAAGACGGGCTACCTGCTATCATCGCCGCGCTGGACCATCCCGTCCCCGCCGCTCGGGTGCGGGCCTCCTGCGTCCTCAACACGCAGCCCCCATCGGCCAACGGCAAACTCCAGCCCGCCATCGCAGCGCTGAGAGCGGCCGCGACGGAGGTCGAAGTGAAGAAACTGCCTGGCATTCCTTACGGACTCAATCAACCCTTTGAACGAGCGATCAAAGCCATCACCGGCGAAGAAACTTACTACCGGTGGTAGTGGCAAACGACCTATCATCTAACAAACAAACAGAACATCAATGTCACAGAATCCACTACGTAAAAAACTGCAATCCGATCAGACCACGCTTGGCCTCTGGGCCACCATGGAATGTGCCAGCGTCACGGAGATCGCCGTCGCCCTGAATCTTGACTGGGTCGTGGTCGATATGGAACACGGACACCTCGATTACAAAGACGCCATGGATCACATCCGCGTTGTGCGTGAGACTGGGACTAGTGTTATTATCCGCGTGTCCGACATTCGCGAGGACTGCATCAAGCGAGCGTTGGACATGGGCGCACACGGCGTGATTCTGCCGCTGGCGCGCTCGGCAGAAGATGTCGAGCGAGGGTTTCAGTTCGGGCGCTACGCTCCGCGCGGGGTACGTGGAATCGGTGGCGAACGCGCCGTGAAGTGGGGGCTCGGATTTCAGGATTATCTGAAGGTCGCTAACGAGGAAACCATGATCATCCCTATGATCGAAACCAAAGAAGCTGCGGAGGACATCGACAAAATTCTCAAAGTCGACGGCTTAGAGGCGATCTTTCTGGGACCGGCTGACATGTCCGCCACTTATGGCTTCCTCGGTGAGTGGGAAGGTGGCGATACGGCAACGCAGAACCTCGAAATCCGGGAAAGAGCGGCGGCCAAAGGCATCGTCACCGGCGTCGTCGGCACCAGCCTTGAGAACGCGAAGGAACGCCAAGAGCAGGGGTTTAATATGGTTGCGTTAGGCTCGGACGCCGGACTCTTGATTCGCAGCATTCAGGAAACTCTCCTCGCGCTCGGTCGCGATACCAAGCCGCACCTCTGGTTCTAACTAACTAAGGTGAAACTGGTTTCCAGCCAGTTCCGAACCGGCAGGATGCAGGTCTCACATTGAACTAATTAACGAAACCCTTATCATGAAAAAGCCACTATTCATTTCATTCCTGGTTGTGCTGACGCTATCTGTTCTCCCGGCTACGGCAGCGGAGCCTATCCCACTACGCGCCGGCCCGGTCACCATGATCTTCGACGCTGACAATGTCTTTCTACGTTACGTTCGCGTGGGTGATCATGAAGTGCTCCGTGGGATCAATGCGCCAATCCGCGACCAGAACTGGGCGACGGTAGCACCCGAGGTTTCCAATTTGCAAGTCGATGACAGTGGAAATCACTTTCGGGTGACTTTCGATGTACGCTGCGCTCAGGCAGATATCGACTTCCGTTGGGAAGGCACCATTACCGGATCCGAAGAAGGCGTGGTCGAATTCAGTTTCGACGGAGAGGCGCATTCGGCTTTCAAGCGTAACCGCATCGGTTTCTGCGTGCTTCATGGGCCAACGGCTGCCGGTCAGCCTTGGGTGATCGAAACGGCGGACGGCAAGTCGTCCGAGGGACAGTTTCCGAAGTTCATCTCGCCGCATCAACCGGCTAAGAACCTGCGTGCTGTCACGCACGAAGTTGCACCCGGAATTCGCGCCCGGGTTGCTTTCGAGGGCGAGATCTTCGAGATGGAAGACCAACGCAACTGGACCGATGCCTCGTTCAAAACTTACTGCACACCGCTGGAACGACCCTACCCGGTGCAACTCGAAGCGGGAGCGACAGTTTCGCAGAAGATCAGCATCACTCTGGAAGGCAATCTTCCGGAGGTACCGCCCATCGCTGGCGGCGCTGTGCTCACCTTGCAGAACGACGAATCACCGCTGCCGCGTCTCGGTGTTCAAGTCTCGGAAGAAGTTGAGAACCTGACAGAGATGCAGATGGAACGCATCAAAGCGTTGAATCTAGATCATCTTCGCGCCGACCTGACATTGTCCGACGGTATGTTTCCCAAAGAGCTTCAACGTGCGACTCAGCAAGCGAAGGCGCTTGGTGTGTCCCTGCAAATCGGGCTCGACCTCGGCGACTCACCGGATTTCAAAACCCTGCTCGGTGAACTCAAACAACTCCAACCGCCGGTGTCCCACTGGCTGGTTACCGGCGGCGATCCCGCGCACTACCTGACAGCGCGTGAGCAATTGAATCCGATCGTGGGTGACTCCAAGATTGGCGTGACTCGAATCACTAATTTCGTCGATTTGAACCGCGCCAGACCCGAAGATAAGGCCATCGAAGCGGTCGGGTTTGCCATCAATCCTCAAATCCACGCTTTCGACAACGCCTCGATCGTCGAGACGCTTGCGATCCACGCCGATGTCGTCAACAGCACGCGTGCATTCGTTGGAGATCGTCCGCTGGTGATCGGGCCGGTCACGCTGAGCCCTCAGTGGGTCAATGGCGAAGACCCGCCAGGCGGTCCGCCTGCTGGCATATTTCCAACCTACGTGGACATCCGACAGGGAACAGATTTCACTGCGGCATGGACGCTTGGTAGCATCAAATACCTCGCTGACGCCGGAGCCCATAGCGCGACCTTCTACGAAACCGTCGGCTGGAATGGTGTCATGGACGCCGACGATGTCAGCGCTCGCCCAGCGGGCTATCCTTCGCAAGCTGGCAACCTGTTCCCGGTCTATCATTTGCTGAAAGAGATTGGAGAATTCGCAGGCGGCAGAGTTCGACGCATCGACTCGTCTCATCCGCTGGCAGTCGAGGCGATCGCCCTGCGCAAGGAAGGAAGGCTGCGCGTGCTCGCCGCCAACCTGACCAACAGACCTCAGACCGTGACCCTCCGTGGGCTCGGTGAGCCACGCGAAATCAAACTCCGACCCCATGCCATCGCCCGGATCAACCAGTAGCTTCGGTTGGCAATCGAAGCAGCGACATGATGCATTCGACTGCCAGTCGAATCTACGAAACGGTCTATGAAATCCCAACGACTCAGCCACTCAATCCTCGGACTGAGCGCACTGTTAGCCATCGCCACGGTGATTGCGTTCGCCACCGGCAATGCCGCGATCGCTCCGTCCCTGCTTGCAGGCTGCTTTGTTAGTCTTGGGCTAGCCGCTTCAACCGGGCAAGGCCTGCTCCGGCAGCTTGCCTTCACGATCTGGATCGCGGCAGGCGTGATCGTGGGGATGGCCTTTCACGAATCGTTCATCACCTTCCCCGCGTGGTTTTTCAGTCTGGGCGACGTCGAAATGACAGTCGTCTTCATCCCGGTCCTGCAGATCATCATGTTCGCGATGGGCACGACCCTGAGCGCGGCGGACTTTGCCCGCGTCTTTAAAATGCCCACCGGCGTTCTCATCGGGCTCGCCTGCCAGTTCACAATCATGCCTCTGATTGGATTCGGCCTTGCCCACGCCTTCGGCTTGCCGGTTGGAATCGCTGCTGGGCTGGTGTTAGTGGGAGCTTCGCCCAGCGGACTGGCTTCAAACGTCATGGCGTTTATTGCCAAGGCGAATGTCGCGATGTCCGTCACCATGACCGCGTTCTCAACCCTGCTCGCTCCGCTTATAACACCCTTGTTAATGAAGATGCTCGCGGGCGAAATGGTGGAGATCGACGTCCCGGCGATGATGTGGAGCATGACAAAGATCGTGCTTCTACCTGTCTTGGCCGGTCTGATCTTCCACCATCTGGTCTACCATCGACTCACATGGCTGGATCGAGTGATGCCAGTCATCTCGATGGTCGGCATTCTGATCATGACCGTGCTAACCGTCGCGGTCGGACACGACAGACTCATGCAGGTCGGCCTGCTCCTGGTCCTCGCCTGCCTCATCCACAGTACTGCCGGATTCACGCTAGGGTACTTTGTTTGTAAACTTCTGGGGAGAGACCAGCTCACTTGTCGGACAATCGCACTCGAAGTGGGTTTGCAGAATTCTGGCATGGCAGCCGGCCTTGCCAAGTCGCTCGGCAAAGTCGCCACACTCGGTCTGGTGCCCATCGTGTTCGGCCCGGTGATGAACATCATCGCCTCAATTCTCGCCAACTGGTGGCGCAGCCATCCAGTCGACCTGGCACCTGGCCCATCCAACGAATCTTAATGAACGACAAACCAACAAGCTCAGCTTTCCACATCGGTCTCACCGGCGATTTCTACAAAGAGGGCGAACCGGTCTACCCGGATTTCGACCTCGGCCAACTGGAGCGCGAACGAGGGATCGCGCTGACGACTTTTGAAGAACACCGCGACGAGATCGCGCCGGAACAACTCGCGGGTCTGAACGGAGTCGTTGTGTTGTCGCCGTGCGTGACCCCACACAGCCTCGCCCAAAGCCAGCAACTGCTCGCCATCAGCCGATTCGGCGTCGGTTATAACAGCGTCGATGTTGCCGCCTGCACTGACAACGACGTCGCGCTCTGCATCACGTCCGGCGCGGTCGATCGGCCCGTGGCGGAGGCGACTGTCGGTTGGATGTTCGCCTTATCCTATCAGATGCGCGCCAAGGATCGTCTCTTCCGCGAAGCTCGTTGGAATGAGCGCGGCAGCATCATGGGCAGCGGTCTGCATGGGAAGACCGTCGGCATCGTCGGCTTCGGCGGCATCGGCAGAACGGTTCTCGAGATGGTCAGAGGCCTCGGAATGAAACCGCCACTGGTCTACGATCCCGTCATCGATCCTGATATTATCTCCAAGCTCGGCGGCGAGCCGGTCACCTTGCCCGATTTGATGATGCGGTCCAACTTCGTCACCGTGCACTGCCCGCTCAACGAACACACCGCGAACCTCATCTCCGCTATCGAACTGGAGCTGATGAAACCGAACGCCTTCATCCTCAACACTGCCCGTGGCGGGATCATCAACGAAGACGCGCTCTTCGTGGCGCTATCTGCCGACCGGATTGCCGGGGCGGCATTGGACTGTTTCGCCGACGAACCTGTCACCGAGCCGCACCGTTTCGCGCAACTGAAGAACGTAATCCTCGCCAGCCACAACATCGCGTGGACCCGTGAACTGTTCCGCGATATCGGCGCGATGGCTTCTCAGAACTTGATCGACCTCGCGAACGGAAAGCCTCCGAAAAGCGTCGTCAATCCCGAGGTCTTCGACCGCCCCTCGTTCCACAAGAAATGGGAATCAGTGAGGATCGGTAAGCTTGAAACACAATCAATCTAGCACTTGAAGAGATTTCTCAACGATCCTGACGACTACGCCGACTAGACCGTGGAAGGTCCCTGCCTCGCCCATCCGGAATTCTACACGCGCGGGGGCGAGCGCGGGCGCGTCATCCACCGGAAGAGGCCGAAAAGCGCCGCGGCTGTAGCCGGGATGGTGTAAGCATTCAATATCGCGGGCAGCAAGGCAGCAAGGCAGCAAGGCAGCAAGGCAGCAAGGCAGCTTCCTCCGCAGAAGTCACCGCCACCGCACAGAAAGCAGGCGATGCCTGCCGATCGATCAGCGTTGCCCTCACCCCTTGCACCGTTCCCGAAGCCGGGCAACCCACCTTCGAGATTGCCGAAAAATCGACCCGTCTGGATGACCCAGGAATGGTCGCGGTTGTGCGGATTATCGGAAATGTTAAAGATCCCGATCTCTGAAAAAATTCCGATTTTCAGGACGCCAATCAGACCCAATCCAAGACGCCAGGAAAGACCCAGAAGCGGCCTAAGTTTAACCCGCGACGGTGTCCTCGTTCAATGATTCAACAGGCCCTTTCCACTTTTCGCTACGGTGTCCTTTTTCGTGATTCAACACACAGAGATAGCTTTTGTTGAATCATAATTGACCGTTGATGCCTGCTTCGCCAGGCTGCTGGCTATGGATGAGAATGGTTGCCTTCGCGTTTCCCGTCGCAGTTTTCTTCACACATTCACCGTCGCATCCACCCCGGCGGTTTTAGGTTTTCATATCGGGAGCGCACGAGGGGCCGATCCATTGATCAAGTTGATGGAAACCCGGATTATTAGTCAGCAGCCGACTATCTATTGTGGTTGGCCCACGCTGACTTGTCGGATGAATGGAGAACTGATGGTGGTGTGGTCGGGAGGACGGGAACAACACGTTTGCCCGTTTGGTCGCGTGGATCTGATGCGGTCTCATGATGAGGGCGAAACATGGACCTGGCCGCGCACCCTCTTAGACGGACCAATCGATGATCGTGATGCGGGTATCTTGGAAACAGCAAAGGGAACGCTGTTGGTAACGACGTTCACTTCGCTCGCCTACGAATCCTATTCCTTGAAGACTGCGTTAACAAAGAAGCCTGGGGAATCGGGCGCGTGGCAAGAGGATAAGCTGAAGCGCTGGCTGTCCGTTCACAATCGATTGAATGCGGAGCAACGAGAGCAAGAGTTGGGTCAATGGATGATTCGTTCGACCGACGGTGGTGTGACCTGGTCTTCGCGGTACTCGAGTGTGGTCAACAGTCCACACGGTCCCATTCAACTTTCGGACGGCCGACTCTTTTACGCTGGCAAGGAGTTGTGGACAGGTAAGAAGCGGGTAGGTGTTTGTGAGTCTGCAGATGACGGTCAGACCTGGCAGTGGTTGTCAGAAATTCCCACGCGACCCGGGGATGATGCGAGTGAATATCACGAGTTGCACGCCGTCGATGCCGGCGACGGGAAGATCATCGTGCAGATTCGAAATCACAATGAACCGAACAGCAGAGAAACGTTGCAATGTGAGTCTGACGACGGTGGAAGGACGTGGACGACACCACGCTCAATTGGCGTTTGGGGGCTGCCTTCTCACTTGATGCGGCTGAACGATGGTCGCTTGTTGATGACCTACGGGTATCGTCGCGAGCCGTATGGCAATCAAGCGCGAGTCAGTGACGATGCGGGAAAAACCTGGTCGGAGCCGGTAACCATTAGTGGAGACGGGGCAGGGGGTGATCTTGGTTATCCTAGCACGATCCAAAGGAGCGACGGTTCATTGTTAACGGTGTGGTACGAGAAGTTGCTTGCTTCACAGCACGCCGTTCTGCGTCAAGCACGATGGAGGCTTGAGTAGAATGAATGGGGTAAATGCCTCCTTCGTCCCAGGTCGGTTCCAAGTCACGACAATCGGCGCGGACAGAATCGCTTTTCCATCAAGCGTCCGAAGTTCTCATTCGTCGCCTTGATCAGAGACACGTTTGCCTGAGCTACTTTATCGCCCCGGTCACTTTCATCGGAATCGTGTAAACAGAATCCATTGCGGTGATAAAGAGTGTCCGTCGATTCTTGCCGCCGAAGCACACATTCGCCGTCCACCCTTCCGGTACGGGAATGTGCTCGATCTTCTTTCCTGAAGGATCCACTACAGTCACGCCCTTGCCCGTGAGGTAAAGATTGCCCGCCTCGTCCATGGCCATGCCATCCGAACCCATATCGATGAGCTTGCTGCGTTCGCTCAGACTACCATCTTTGCCAATCTTGTAGCGATAGGTCTTCTTGTCACCGATGTCCGCGACATAGAGCTGGTCACCTTTGGCGACGATACCGTTCGGTTGAACCAGATCCTCCGTCACGCGCCGCGCGGTCTTTGCGCCTTTTGGCAGGAAATACACTTGCTGAGATTGCTCGCGATCCCCCCGCTTCCAGTAGGGGCGTTTGTAGAAGGGATCGGTGAAGAAGAGATCGCCATAGGGCAACACCCAGACGTCGTTGGGACCATTGAAGAGCTTCCCGTCGTGATTCTCTAACAAGACTTCATGCTTCTTGGTTGCTGGATCGATCCGCCAGAGTTCATTCTTCTCATCCGCGCAGGCGATGAGCGCGCCGTCCTTAGGATCGAAGCAAAGTCCGTTCGAACGTCCGGCTGGTTCGAGAAAGAGTTCCACCTTTCCCGTTTCGGCAATCCATCGGTGGATCCGGTCATTCGGCTGGTCGGTGAAATAGACATCGCCCTTCGCATCACGCGCGGGTCCTTCGGTGAACTTGAAGCCATCGCTCACCAGCGCCAGCGAAGCCTTGTCAGCCACCACCGCCGATCCCTGAAACACTTTGGCAGGTTCAGGCTCTTCGGCTTGCAAGGCAATGGGAATGAGAGCAGCAAAGATGAGGTAGAGCTTCATGGGTGACGATTCTACCTTTAGGGAATGAGTAAGGCAATCCGCATGTGCTGAGATCGAGAGTACGACAGGAATGACAACGGTCTATACCAGGCAGCATACAAGAAACGCCCGATTCAGCTCCGGTTGCCAGGCGAAGCGCCCGGCCTACAACTGGTAGAGCGTCGACATTGAATTGAGGGATTAGAATGTCGAGGATTTGTAGGGCGACCGCTCCGGTTGCCAGGCGAAGCGCCCGGCCTACAACTGGATGTATTGATCAACTCGATAATGTTAATCTACTAGTCTGGCAGCGAGATTCGGGAATCCGTTGTCGCGAGCGAGGTCGGCTGCGGTCAATCCATGGTCGTTCTGGTGAGCTATTTTGGCACCGGAGTCTATCAGAATCTTTACAACGGCTTGATGTCCACTGCTCGCCGCCCAAGCCAACGCCTGGCTTTGGTGGACGTCGTCGACAAGCGAATAGTCGGCACCGTGCTCTAGCAGTAGTCTCACGGTGTCGGTATGACCATTCTCGGCCGCATGATGTAGGCCTGGCGCGCCGATTCCGCCCCATTCATCGCCTGGCGGATGCAGATCGACCGGGATTCCGGCGTTGAGGAACCACTCGATGACTTGGCGTTGGCCGGTTCGACAGGTTCCCAGGTAGGCGCCGATGACTTCCTCGATCTCCGGGAAAGGATCGCTCCATTCACGAGTGAGGCGTTCAAGGTCTCCAAGGGCGGCAGCCTGGTCGATTGAAACCTCCGCGCCAGCCTCGACAAGGCGCTTGGCGATCTCCATGTGGCTGCACCAAAGGGCACTTCCCAAAGCGCTGAATCCGTAGGCGTTGACCGCATGAGTGTCAGCGCCCGCCTCTAGGAGGGCGTGAACCATGGGGAGCGATCCGGCACCTGCGGCAACCATCAACGGTGTCTCTTCACTGTCATTGCGATCATTCACATCGACGTCGCTCGCTAGCAGTAACTTGAGAGCGTCCATGTTGCCGTCTTTGATGGGAGCGAAGAGATCCATGGTTTCGGTAGTTCAGGCTATTCTTCAATCTCTGGATACAGCTCACTGAAGATCACCCATCGATCATTCTTCTCATTAGAGTGGTTGGATCGCACAATGTTGAGAGAAATCTGAAGTGCCTTGAGGGCGGTGTCGAACCGGCTCTTGGTACAATCTGTTTCTGCCATGCCACGTTTACGAAGCTCTCCTGTGTACCAAGGTTCGAGCCGGATGTGTTTGTAGAGTCGCTGCGCCAGCGGCGTTAACGAGGCAACACTCTTCTTCGCTGACGGGTAGTGGGTGTCCCGGAGATAGTTCATCTCCATCAATACGGCGTCGCCTCCCGGCACTTTGCCGTAAAAGATTTCGTTAGGGAATGATGCGGGAAGCGCATCATTCCACGTCCAGATCGCCGTGACTTTCTCACCCCAGCCGGATTCCCCTTTCTTCTTGTCAGGCAAGTCGACGTTGTCCCAGAGCGATGGGTAGGGAGAATGCTTGCTCCCGAAGATGGTGCAGACTTTCTGCTCCATCACAAACTCAAAGGCTTCTTCGAATGTTCTGATCATGCGGGTTAGATCATGAGGGCTCGCGATACCCTTAGGAAGCCCAAACCTCTGCGTGCCGGTGCTTTCCTCTTTCCAATCACGAGGATCCTGACCAGAATGGGTCATGAATAAGCTTTCAGCGATCCCACGGTTACTTCTTGTTATTGCGTCAGTGCTGGCTCTAGCCCATGCGGACCATCACGCGCCGGAACTGAAATCCATCTTCAACGGTAAAGACTTGAGCGGATGGAAGGCTCCGGACAATAACATATGGTACTTTGCTAGCGACGGCGTTTTGAAGATCAAGAGCGGACCGAATAAAAAGGGCTCGGCCCTCTGGACGGAGAAAGAATACACCGATTTCGTCATGGAATACGAATTTAAATTTGGGAAGGGGACAGTGGATTCGGGGATCTATGTGAAGAACGACAAGGACCAGATTCAGATCGGCATTTCCGGTTCGCTGAAGGTCGACATGACGGCCTTGGCTTATATTCCTGGCAAAGGCTATCCCTTTCGCAACGACCTCGCAGTGACGCTCTTAAAGCCTAACGACTGGAATCACATGAAGATCGAGGTGAAGGGCAATACTTATCGAACCTGGCTAAACGGCACCTACGTCATGACCTACACGTCAGAAACCGCTGTGGAGAAAGGTCCCTTGGGAATTCAGTTGCACGGCAATCGCGAAATGGCGATCGACTATCGGAATCTCAAGGCTGCCGATCTGTAGCAGGTGCTAGTGGAGTGTCTCGATTGATTCTATGAACAAGAGACTTCTTTGCCTCTTCCTCTTCCTCTTCGGCTTATTTGCGCTCGGCGCTCCAATCACTCGAGCTGCCGACGCTTCTGATCACGATCTCGTCATTTATGGCGGCACCAGCGCGGGAATCATCGCCGGCATCCAGGCTCTGAAGTTGGGGAAATCGGTCGTCGTCATTGAACCGAGTGACCGCGAGGGTGGGCTCACCACCGGCGGCCTCGGCCAGACAGATATCGGTAACAAGATGGTCATCGGTGGGCTGTCACGCGACTTCTACCGCCGCGTTGCCAGTTATTACTCTGAACCGGAAGCGTGGACGTGGCAGAAGCAGGAGGACTACCGCGACGGCGGTCAAACTCGCACCGGCACGGGCGAGCAGACGATGTGGACGTTCGAACCGAGCGCAGCACTCACAGTTTACCGCAATTGGATTGCTGAAGTCGGGCTGGAACTTGTTCTACGAGAGCGTCTCGAACGCGAGGACGGCGTGAAGACGACTAACGGACGCATCGATTCGATCACCATGGAGTCCGGCCGGGTTTTCACCGGGAAGATGTTCATCGACTGCACTTACGAAGGCGATCTGATGGCGTCAGCTGGTGTTAGTTATACTGTCGGACGCGAAGCCAATGCGCAATACGGTGAAACCCTCAGTGGTGTCCAGACGAGGCAGGCGAAGTATCACCAATTTGTCGACGGCGTGGATCCTTACATCGTTCCGGGAGATCCTGATAGCGGGCTGTTACCGTTCATCGATCCCGCCGGCCCAGGGAAGGAAGGCGAGGCCGACGAGCGTGTGCAGGCCTACTGCTTCCGCATGTGTCTGACCGATCATCCAGACAACCGTATTCCGTTTGAGAAACCGAAGGGCTATGACGAGCAATGGTTTGAGCTGTTGTTGCGCAATTACGAGGCTGGTGAGACCGGCCTGCCGTGGATCAATTCAGCGATGCCTAATCGCAAGACGGACACGAATAATCGCCTTGGATTCTCCACTGATTTCATTGGGCAGAACTACGCCTGGCCTGAGGCCAGCTACGCCGAGCGCGATGCGATCAGAATACGCCACCTCCTCTATCAGAAGGGCCTCATGTGGACGCTAGCCTATCACCCACGCATGCCGGAAATGATTCGCAATCAAATCTCGAAGTGGGGCATGTGTAAGGACGAATACATCAGCGGAAACGGATGGCAGGAACAACTCTATGTGCGCGAAGCACGGCGAATGATTGGCGAATTCGTCATGACGCAGAACCACTGTCAGCAACGAGAGAAAGTCGAGGATTCGATCGGCATGGGCGCCTACACCATGGACTCCCATCACGTGCAGCGCTACGTCGATGGCAATGGACACGTTCGCAATGAGGGCGATGTGGAGGTCGGAGGCTTTCCGCCGTACCCGATCAGCTTTCGCTCCATCGTGCCGAAAGCTCCGGAATGCGGCAACCTGCTCGTGCCCGTTTGCCTGTCTGCCAGCCACATGGCATTCGGATCAATCCGGATGGAACCGGTCTTTATGGTGCTCGGACAATCGGCGGCCACAGCAGCCAGCCTAGCGATCGATGAGGGATTGCCAGTGCAGGCAGTCGCTTACGACAAACTGAAAACTAGGCTTGCTGCCGACGGCCAGGTGTTGAGCTATGCTGCCCCAACACCGTCCGCAGCGAACACCATCAATCTCGATGCGATCAAAGGCATCGTCGTCGACGACACCCAGGCGAAACTTAGCGGCACCTGGCTGCTCTCCGTCTTGCAGCAGGGCGTTCACCAGGGGTACCGCCATGACAATAATGCAAGCAACGGGGGCGCCATTGCGGTCTTCACAGCAACCTTGCCAGAACCCGGAGAATACGAGGTCCAGATTGCCTGGTCACCCAATGCCAATCGCGCCACCAACGTGCCCGTGGATATTAAGCACGAGGGAGGCATTGCCAAGACGACCGTAAACCAACGTCGCAAACCACGGGTCGACGGCCTGTTCGGCTCCGTGGGGCGCTATCGATTCGGAAGCACCGGGACTGTCACTATCTCAAATACCGACACCGCTGGGCACGTGATCATCGACGCGGTGCGCTGGATTCTGGTAGAGTGAGCAGCAGATTCTCGATACCCATCCGGCAGATTGAGCTTACAGTAGTTCGCTTAGGCGAATAGAGGAGTAACCCCACCTAACCTGAATATCGATGCGTACCATGAATTACACTCGAGCTCTCGCGGAACTCATCCTCGTGACGACCACGTTGCTGTGCAGTGTTCGCGTTACAGGTGCTGAGGACACGGCTCGCGACGGAGACACTCCTCTCGAAGTCCCCATGGCAACAGAATCTCGCCATGTGGAAGACTATCCCCATGCGGCCTCCAAGAAGGGCCTTCAAGTCGAAATGGTCGAGGATGCGCTCGCGCTTGGCATCAAGCATGCAGCGCTCAACGTGAATCTGAGCCAGCTCATCGATCCTTCGCGTGATTCGGGTGAACCGACTTGGGAACACGACGGAAAAACGTTTCGATTCAAGACATCGGCGCTTGAGCGCCTTGATAGACAAATCAAGCCACTTTCAGACCGCGGAGTGATCGTGAATCTGGTCATTCTCGCCTACCGTTCCGGGAACGAAGTGATCGATCGGCTCATGCTACATCCAAACGTTGACCGCAAGGCGTCGAACAATCTGGGAGCCTTCAACTGCGCCACCGCGGAAGGGCGCGAGTGGTTCGAGGCAACGTTAGGATTTCTCACCGAGCGTTGGTCGCGGCCGGATCGCACGTACGGACGCGCAGTGGGCTTTATCATTGGCAATGAAGTGAATTCTCACTGGTGGTGGTACAATCGCGGCAAGGTGGGTTTCGACACGATTGCCGCTGATTATCTGAAAACCGTTCGCCTTGCACACAGCGCGGTGCGTCGGCAATCCTCCTGCGCGCGTGTCTACCTTTCACTCGAGCATCATTGGACGATTCGCTATGGTGCCGGTGATGCTGAGCAGGCCTTTCCGGGCCGACAATTGGTCGACTACTTTGCCAAAGAGGGGAACGACTTCGATTGGCACCTCGCTTATCACCCCTACCCGGAGAGTTTGTTCGAGCCGCGCTTCTGGAATGACAAGACCGCCATGAACTCGCCCGACACGCCACGAATCACATTCAAGAACCTCCAAGTTCTGACTGACTACTTTGCTAGAGATGAACTCCTCTATCAAGGCAAGCGCAGGCGAATCATCCTGAGTGAACAAGGCTTCCACACTCCCGATGGAGCCGATGGTGAAAGCATTCAAGCCGCCGCCTACTGCTATGCCTATCGCCGCGTGGCCGCACTCGACGGCATCGACTCGTTCATCCTTCACCGTCATGTCGACCACCCTCACGAGGGTGGTCTTCGTTTAGGCTTGCGGCGGCGAGATGGCGATTCACGACCGAAGAAACGCATCTACGACTGTTTCCTCCATGCAGATCAAGCGAACTGGCGTGAAACCTTCGGCTTTGCCCTGCCGATCATTGGCCTTGATGCATGGCCGATGGACGTGACACTGCCGTGATGTGGTTGCCGAGTCGGGCCGCAGGTCTCTTATCGGTGAGCTGCGCGTGAGACGTTGCAGAGTTAGTCACAAGCCAATTCCTCGACGAACTCTTCTAGCAACTCAGAATTCTCACCGCCCTTGCGCCAGACAGCCGATGACACCAGCATCGTCTTTGGGCGGCGAAGGGCTACGAAACATACTCCCGGATGAGGTAGTGTATCCGCATCACTGGGGATGAGGGCGACGCCGCCTCCGATTCCGACTTGGCCCAAGAGTTCTGATAGTCCGTCCACCTTCAAAGCGACCTTGGGAGCAATGCCTACTTTGTCAAAGAGTGTTCGCAATAACACGGGGCGACCAGGGAAATGCTTCTCGTGTAAACTGAGGAAGATCTCCTGAGAGAGCTCACTGAGATCGATCTCCTTTCGGTGGGCCAAGCGATGATTCTCCGGCAGCGCCAAGGCCATGGGAACTTTGCGAATGGGCCTTGTTTCGTAGGTGCGCTTCAGAACGGGGCAGGGTTGGACTAACAAAGCGAGATCGATTCTTTCCTCACGCAAGGCCAGCTCTTGTTCGCTTGGCGACATCTCATAGATCTGCACACAGACGTTTCGATGCTGCTGGCGAAATTGGCGCAGACCCTGCGCTAGAAATCCTGGCAATGCGGTCGGGATATAGCCGATACGGAGGCTCGTGATCCCATCGCTATCCCGAAGTGCTAGCATGGTCTCTGAGAGCACATTCGCTTGGCGAAAGACCTCTCTCGCGTGGCTTAGTGCTGTCTGGCCATCCTCAGTCAGGGCGAGTCCGTCTCGTTTGCGCTCAAACAAGGACAGGCCGAACTCCTCTTCCAAATCTCGGATCTGGCGGGAGACGGCGGGTTGGGACACATGAAGGCGCGCCGCCGCACGGCTGATGTTGCCTTCTTCAGCGGCCATGACGAAGTAGCGGAGGTGCCGGAGTTCCATTTTAGGTATAAGAGAAACGCATACCTGGTCCAATGACAAGGTATTGGTCTGATGAGTGTCGTCGCCCCAGTATGTGTTCATGAAAACAAACGTCATACCCGAATGGCACCAGTTTAGGGTGTGACCGGTGAATAATGTAGTGGCTATAGTGTTCAATGGAACATATATGATTATAACCTGTGCTTTGTGGTAACTGGTGAGAGCGTAGTTCTCGCTCCGGGAATCAGGCGACAAAGCGCCTACCATCGGCTCGTGCGAAGTCTATTCTGTCTAGGATGAATTTTCGCAATGGCATAGCGATGACGCTATGATGCAGAAATTCAGAAAGCG
>CALLLI010000093.1 GCA_938082635.1 uncultured Verrucomicrobiales bacterium | reverse complement strand
TGAATTTTTGCATCGTAGCCTCATCGCGGCTTCATTCCGAAAATTCATTCTCGACAGAATAGACTTCGCACGAGCCGATGGTAGGCGCTTTGCCGCCTGATTCCCGGAGTGAGAACTACGCTCTCACCAGTTTGGTATGCTCCGTGGGCCTTTTTACGCGCCATCCACAACTTCGAGCCCTTAATCACCCTCGCCAAGCCTGCGGAATTTAGGGAGAAAAATTTCCTTCAAATCAACCGCTCCCAGGTCAGGTTCGTTCACTAGGTGGGATTTACTTCACCGGCGCCTTCGGAGCTTGCGGCCATGGCGTCTTTCCTGGAGCCCATTCTTGCGGTTGCTTGGTCCGGATATTCTTCACATGCTCGACTAACCATGGGGCAGGTTCCTTATTCTCATCGATACCGTAGATGTAGGGCAAAGGCGGGTCCATGAAAAGCGGCTTGTCACCCAAGGGTGGACGCTCCTTTCCAACGGTCTCCAGTCGGGTCTTGAGCTTGGTAACGACGTCAGGATGCTTGGCAGCAATGTCCGTCTTCTCACTCGGATCATTGATGACATTGTAGAGTAAATCCCCCATCAACTTGAAGTCACCACTGCGAATCGTTGGGGTACGCACACTTCCACTGACCTCAAAAATGATCTCTGTCCGCGAACTGGACTTTTCATTGAAGAGCATCTCAGACATGTCGAAAGCGTCCAGTGGGCGCTCTTGCTTCAGCGTGCCACCTGCGAGTTTCACAAACGTCGCGAACCAGTCCGAGACAAACATCAAGCCATCAACACTCGAACCAGGCTTGGTTTTTCCAGGCCAGCGCATGACACAGGGAACACGCACGCCGCCTTCATACGTCGTGTTCTTCGCCCCTCGATACGGCTTGCTCATCTCTTCCAGCACAGGCCCGTTGTCATTCGTGAAGATCACAAGCGTGTTCTCCTTCAAACCCTGCTTGTCAAGTGCACTGACAATCCGCCCAACGGCATCATCCATGCACTTGAGAATCGCGCTGCGCACCTCAAGTTCGGGATAACGCGGCGGCTTGGTGAGAGGCCCATGCACCGCATTAAAGGGCACGTAAAGAAAGAAAGGCTTGTCCTTTGTCTGCTTGGCAATCACTCGCTCCGCTTCGGCAGCGAAGAGATCCGTGGCATAACCTTCTTCCTGCAGTGGCTTCTCATTGCGGTGCCAATCATAAACGGCAAAGCGAGCGGGCGCGTTGTGTTCGATCGTGAAGGTATTGTAATCGATCCCCCAGGCATAGTGCCCGTACTGGTGCATGAAGCCGCGTTGCATCGGTAGGTGCTCTTTCAGCCACTCACCAAGATGCCATTTCCCAACAAGCGCAGTGAAATAACCAGCATCTTTCAAGGCATCCCCAATCGTCCGCTCCCCAGCATCCAACCCGTGAATCCTCCGCGTCGGCTCTCCTCGCTCGTTGTACGCCAATGTCAGGCCTAACTTCGCTAAATAACTTGGCTTTCCAAAATCCTCTGTCCGCCAATCCATCCATGACCGAAAGGCATACCGTCCCGTCATGAAAGCCGCCCGCGTGGGCGAACACACTGAGTGCGTGTAGAATTGCGTCAGCTTCGTACCTTCACCCGCCAGTTTGTCGATGTTGGGGGTGATATCGGGCCCACCGCCATTGAAACCGGGTTGAGCCCAGCCCATGTCATCCGCCATCATAAACACGATGTTAGGACGACTCCTAGCAACGTCTTGAGCATGTAGACAGCCCAGCATCAAACCCAGGACGAGAGCGTTGGCGATAATTCGAATCATAGAAACTTCTTAGCGCCCCACGCCAACCCAGGCCAGCCGAATCTCGTAAGCGTCAAGTGGCGGGAATCACTCGCTGGAACAGCTGTGCCATGACAAACCCTACTACCCCCAAGAAAGCGGGAAGCACGCCGAATCCCGCGAGAAACATCGCATCGGCCAGGGCAATCGTTGCCAGCATCAAGCCGACCGATCTCCCAATGCGGGCAGGATCGTCTCCCAGCTTGAGCATTCGCAAGCTCATCGAGACCGCACCGAGAAAGAACCCACAGGTCACCGCAAGCGGCCAGGAAAGACTCGAAACCCCAAGCCAAAGTACCCCCGCTAGCGGCAAAGCCAACAGCCCCAGAGGCCAATTCATCACGGATTGGGAACGGCTCTCTCCTCTCGCCGTGAAACTCAGCCCGACGATGTAGGCAAACAATGCGGTAGCGTGAATCCACACCGGCAAGGCGATGCTCGAAGTGACACAAGAAGCAGCTAACAAACTGAGAAAGAACCGGCACGCTCCCATCACGAACACGGAGCCTACCCACTCCTTATGGCGATAGTCATAGAGGACGATGGCCGCGATGACTATCGCCAGGAAGATCCAAGACCCTTGCGCTCCCAAAAGAATCGCCACGGATCCCCCCACAAAGTAGAACAAGCAGCCGACTCCCACCGTGGCCCGCGAAAGCACGCCAGAAGGGATTGGACGCTCTTTCCGAAATTCACAATCAAAGGCGATATCGAAGTAATCATTGAGCGTTGTCCCACCGACATAGAGCAAACTCGCCCCCAACGACAGCCACCCAAGAGGCGCCGTCCAAGCAAGCGTCCCACCTGCGAGCAGCCACGCCACATAGACATTTGTCCACACAGTCGGAAGATTCGAGACCCGACCGAGAATCAACCAGGCACGCAACGTCTTCATGCTAAGCCAACCCACGCTGTTTCAGCTGATCCAAACACCACTCGTACTCTTTAACTAACTGAGCAACAACCTCACCCTGACGCAGTTCTTCAGGCAGCACTTCCCAGGTGTAGGTTTCCATTTCCAAATGCGCACAACGTGAAGGCTTCTCGCCTAACCAGTCTAGCGTAACCACCAGTTGGTCTGCCGTGCTCAGCAGCCCCTCACTCGGATCGTGGTGCAGCGGGATATGGAAATGCACCCGCCATTCCTCACCAAGATCATCCGACGTCGCGGCCCAATCCAAGGCCGGCCCAAGATCAGTGAATCGACGAAGGCTCCCATCCGACTGGCGGACAATCGTTTGATGTAGGTAGATATCCTCCTGAAAGGCACGCAGTTGATCGAGCAACGCTGCAGTCGGTTTGAGCCGAAGCGCGGAACTCAAATGAATCTTGCTCATGCGGATGCCCGCCTCCTCGATCCGTCCCAATGCCTCGGAAGCCTCTTCAAACTCCACGGCGAGATGACAGCAGTCATAGTTGATCCCCAAGGTTTGCCGCAAGACCTGCTCGTCCTCAGGAAAGTCCGCAAACGTCTCCAATAGAAAGGCGACCGTCTCTTCGCTCGTCTCCAACGTGCAAAGCGGCTCAGGCTCGATGCCAAGATGGAGTTCCTTCCCCGTCCGCTCGCTGACCTCGGCGATGTGGAGCCCAACCTCGCGGTAGTGCTTCCTCATCACCTGGCGATCCGTTTCTGTGATCCCGAAATCCTTAAAGGAAGCAGGCGAAGTGCTCACACTAGCAGCCACTCCTTCAGGAACCAACTGAGCCAAGAGATCAAAGAGCGTCTTCGTGTAATCCACCCGTTCCCGCGTCGTCCAGTCTGGTCGATAGACCTGCTCCTTAACCTTGCCACCATGAAACCTCCCGTAAGGGAAGCCGTTCACTGTGAAGACATAACACTCATGTGTCTCTAACCAATCCTGAAACGCACGCAAGGTCTCGGGATCGCTCAGCTCATCGGCAGCCACCGCGCTCAGACGCAAACCGATCGCATACGGCGCATCCGGGCAGACCGCCGCTTTCACGCGCAAGGTGTGCGTCTCAAGGCCTGCTAAGGTTTCCGCCCAGTTCTCCCCACGATGAATGTTCGTGCAGTAGGCGAGATGAATGTCGTGCTGAAGCCGCATACCACCTACCTAGGATGTCTCCCTACCGCCGCCAAGGGAAATTCGCTGAGCCGCAACAGAGCGCACTCCCGTTGTCCCACATACCTTGAACGTCGGCCCACCAGCACGGACATTTTAGAAATTCATGGTTACCAAATAATATCATCATTTCTATTGCGATCACGGTATCTGGACCGGATCATCGCCACAATCCCATGCCCAAGAAAGATAAGCTCGCTCTATACATCTTCATCGACGCACTCGGTTGGGAGGTGATCAAGGAGCGCACCTTTCTCAACGATCTCGCCAGGACCAAGACGCCGCTCGGCACCATCTTTGGCTACAGCTCATCCTGTGACCCCACCATCCTCACGGGCAAGCTGCCGCAGGAGCACGAGCACTTCTCATTCTTCCGCTACAACCCAAAGGATTCGCCATTCGCGATCTGCAAATGGCTGGATTTCCTTCCGAAATCGATCACGAGACGAGGCCGCGTGCGCCAGCTCATGAGTCGCTTCATTGGCAAATTCTACGGCATCACAGGCTACTTTCAGATCTATAACATGCCGTTCAAGCATCTGTCTCTGTTCGATCACACAGAGAAGCGCGACATCTACAAGCCCGGGGGAATCAACAGCGGCGCCCCTATCATCTTCGAATACCTGGAGGAGCGCGGCATCCCCTTTCACGCCTCGAATTGGCGCCTGCCTGAAATTCAAAGGATCGAGGCTCTCGAAGCAGAGCTTCCCAAACGGGAAATCGAGTTTGCCTACCTCTTCCTGGGCGATATCGACGCCGTCATGCATGAGCACGGTACTGAGTGCCCGGAGACCGATGCCAGTGTCGCCTGGTATAACGAGCGCTTGAGACGAACGCTAGACCTCGTTGATCAAAACTATGACGACGTCGAGTTCTATGTCTTCTCGGATCACGGCATGACGAACACAGTCGATAATTGTGACCTCATTAGTCGAATTGATGCGCTTGGCTTCACGTTCGGAAAGGACTACGCCGCCGTCTACGATTCTACCATGGCACGATTCTGGTTCTTCAATGACGCAGCCCGCGAGCCCATAACGAAAGCGTTAGCCGAAGAGCCTCGTGGCAAGATTTTGGATCAAGCCACACTCGCAGACTACGGTTGCGACTTTAAAGACGACCTCTATGGCGAACTCTACTTTCTGCTAGATCCTGGCGTCTTGCTTTGTCCTAGCTTCATGGGAGAAACGTCCCTCAAAGGCATGCACGGATTCGATCCTTACGATAAAGACTCGTACGCATCGCTGACTAGTAATCAGAAACTCACAAATCCTCCCAAGCGCCTAGAGGGTATGTACGATCTGATGAAAGCCTCCGCCGATCGTCTTCGGCCCGCGACTTCCTAGCCCATCCCCTGGAATCTAGGGATTGATGGTCACACGGATTCGAAAGAAACGCCGGAGATTTGCCTCTCCCAACGGGATGGTGTAGCTCACCTCGTTTCCATTCTCGGCAGGAGTCTCCGTAGCAAGAAACCAATCCCCCAGATTCTCAGACCACTCGACCACCTCAAGATCACTAGGCAAGAAGGACGCACGCGTGTAGGTCAGGACAGACTCCGTCTCACCAACAATCAAGGTGACGGGATCTTCCTCAAAGTTCACCGGATCAATTACTAACAAATATTCTAATCCGTTAGGCCATTCATCGGCGTCAGGATCCGCTTCAGCAGCTCGACCAAGTTCTGTTGGTGGGAAGACCATATTCACCCACTGCCCATAATCTAACAAAGCCATTATACAAATATCATCTCCATCTCCACCAACATACGTCACACGATAAATCGCCGAACTCACCGAGACCTCAGCGCCCTCGCCAAGGAGTTTAAAATTCCCGATAACCGATGCATTGGCCGCCGTATTGACTAGGGACAAGATATCACCCGCTTTAAAAGCAGCTGGCGGCATGAGTAATTCCAGGTTTAACCCTGAAATATCGATGCTCGCTGGATCCAGAAGATCCACCCGGTCCTCCCCGATCACCAGACTCAATCGACTCTCACTGCTAAACGTCAGCGCTGTCGCCAGTGTGAGTCGATCCTGCCCATCCAGACTAAGTTGCCCATCGACAAACCACGCACCTCCGGCCACCTGAGTGCCGCTCGCGCG
>CALLLI010000092.1 GCA_938082635.1 uncultured Verrucomicrobiales bacterium | reverse complement strand
GAGATCGCGATCAACTTCAGAAACAAGCTCCGGGAATTGATAAGTGATTTCGATGGCCTGGTTAACGAAACTGTTGAGTTCTGACGAGAGTTCCGCCTCAAAAAGCAGTTCTTGCCGAGCAGAGTGATCGGATTCTGTTGGAGGTAATATTCTAAAAGTCAACGGGTTACGTTAACCAAAGGCTAACAGGACGCTATCTGATTCTTCAAAAAAATGGGTTATCGGCGAATGTCTAGCTTAGCTGATTGAAGATATCGCGGTAGAAGTCCGCGTGGCTTTCCCAAGTTTGAGCCGTGATGATCTTTCCATCCACGACGCTCTCCTGATCGATCCACTTGCCACCGCAGGTCGTGACTTCCATCCGGACATTGCAGTAAGACGTCACCGTTCGTCCTTCGACGAGGCCGGCTGCGGCCAGGATCTGGATGCCGTGACAAACAGAGAAGAGCCACTTGTCTTGCTCGGCGAAGTCCTTCACCAATTGGAGGAGCGTTTCATCATGGCGGAGGAATTCTGGGGCCCGTCCACCAATGAGCATCATCCCTAGGTAGTCCTCGGAATTGACCTCGCCAAAGGTGATCTCACTTTGAATCATGTAGCCTGGCTTCTCGATGTAAGTGTTCCAACTCGGATCGAAGTCGTGGATCACTCCGTTAAGAAGCTTCTTACTAGTAGCTGCAATGATAGGCTTGTAACCCGCTTCTCGGAAGCGGTGCTGGGCATAGAGAATCTCAAAGGATTCGCCAGCGTCGTCCGTGACGATAAGTATCTTACCTTGGCTCATGGTGTTGTTTAAGGTTTCCTAGCGGAATTGACGCATCATGGGAGCTATGACGGCACCGGAGATGACGGCCGGCATGACAGCGGCGTAAGCGATGGATAGCTTGTAAGACATGGGAGCCAGGCCATCCGCAAGAATGCCATCTGGCGTGTTCGCAAGGACACTAACAAGGGACTGAGGCTCGCCATAGATAAATGACATGGCTTCCGCCTGAATGGAGCCGAGTTCAGGCGAAGCCTCTCCAATGACTTTGGAGAAGATGTCGACGAACTGATAGATCTCTTTGGAGGCGTAGGCGAACATGTTCCCCTCTTTTGGCATGAGGTTCGCTGCCTGAGTGAATTCAGCATTGCTGGAGAGGCGATCGCCGGAGCCCATCGTCGCCAGGGCTTCTGGGCGAGAAGCGATGACCAGCTGATCGGAGTCCAAGGTGATCTGGATGAGAGGTGCGTAGAAGCCGAGAGTTGCTTCTTCCGGGATGAGGATTCTCAAAGTGGAGGTCCCTTCGATGATTTCTTCGCGGATCGCTTCTTGAGGTGCATTCGCCTCCATCAAGCTCTTGATCTCCGCATAGAGAGGCTTGCCTGTCTTGTGCGCGATGACGAAATCGATTCCTGGAATTTCCACAGGGAAATTTGGATCAGGAATCTCAAGAGTCTTGGTGTCGTCGATCAGGGCGTAGGCAAAGAGCGTGCCTTTGAGGCTCGCTAACAGTTGTTCGATCGTGAGTGTCGTATTGGGAACCGGCTGCTGTAGGGCCTCTGCCAATGGATTCATGCCCATGGATTTCTCCAACTGTCCGCCAATGCCATCTAGGAGGTCCTTCACGCCGCTAAGTTCAAGGTCCCATTCCAGGGCCAAGACGGACGACGCAGGAGCAAAGTTCCCAATCTCGAAGGGGCGTGCAGGGCCGCCACTCAGTTGAAGAAGTCCCTGGCGTTCGCCGTCGATTGCTGCAAACGCACGGTTTCGAAAGCCCTTGTCGAACTTGATCGAGCTGAGACCTATTGCCTCGAGATTCTGGAGCCCCAGTTCCTGGAGGAAACCGGTGATGTCCATGCCTGGAGGAATATTCCCTTCGGCCATCTCAGCCGTCTGCTCGTAGATTTCTTGAGCTTTGGTTGCTAGGCTCGCAAAGTCTCCCTTCACGTTGAGGTAGCCATAGAACTGACCGCCCAAGTCGAGGTGATTGTTCACAGACTCGAACAGAGCCTGGGTATCGGGAGCTTCTTGGGCACTCGCAACACCAGGTAAGCCCACAAGCGAAAGAGATGAGAAGAGCGCCAGGAAACGATTCGTCACAGTCATGCCACGAAGCTACGATGTCTCGCCAAGAAATCCAAGGATTACGGCTGACCTTCTGGCAAGAAGCGCAGGGTGATCCTGTCGGCTAGATAGACGATCTCTAGGAATTCCGTTGTCTTCTCGATTTCGGGGTCCGTTAACCCAAGTTTCTTATTACCTGCGTGGCACCCCTATAAAGCCAGGGCCCGCTTCGCAAAGGCACTACAAAGTCGCCTTGCCCTTCAACTCTGATTTTACCGCCGGGCAGGCCCGTTTCCAATCGATCCAGAGAATTTGGTAGACCCGGCTCTGTTCGGCGTCTGGCAGGCTCGGCTTGCGCACTGTCACAATGCGACCGTCCTCCAGCGGTAGCCGGGTGCTGACTAACGAATGCGTGCAAAGTAGGCGGCGCAAGGTCTTCCACTCCCGCGGATCCTCAGCCTGATCCATGTGATGGCGCACCCAACTCAACAAGTGATAAGCGAGCACGCTGATGAAGATGTGCGCATCCACGCGATGCTCGAGCTGATGGAAATTCGGGCGCAGACCGAGCGTGCTCTTGAGCATCCGGAAGCCGCTCTCGGCTTTGAGCAAGGTCATGTAGAGTCCCCAGAGTTTCGCG
>CALLLI010000091.1 GCA_938082635.1 uncultured Verrucomicrobiales bacterium | reverse complement strand
CGCGATCAAAGTGCTCCTGGACGTCGGGGACGTTGATGGAGCGGTAGGGAAGGAAGGTGTCGGGGAGGACGCTGAGGGTTTTGCCAGTGAATTTGCAAAAGAAACGCTGGATGCGTGTCCTGCCAGAGCCCTCCGGGTGGGCGTTGCGCTCGTAGTGACCGTGACGCTGAAGGCACGGGCTGTCCTCGTGCTCGAACGGGCACGGAGGATGAGGGGCGTCTATTGGGAAGGAGGCACGACGAATTTGCATCCGCCTAAGAAAAAATATTCAGCGCACGTCGTCACTTTCCCACGGGAGAGAATGCTACTGCACAGCCGGTTGCGGTCGTCATCTCCGCTAAAGACTATGCTAGGCTTCAACCAAAGGAAACGCTTGCCGACATTCTTAACGACGGCCCAGTAACTGGCTGGACCATTGACCGCAGTGAGGAGACGGCACGGGATCTCCACTTCGAATAAGTTAGTTGTTCACGAACGATGCCTTTCCTGCTCGACGCCAATGTGCTGTGTGAATCTTCGAAGCCACAGCCTGACAAAGCGGTTCTTGACTGGTTGGCCGTCCACGATGCCTATCTCCGGGTAAGCGCCCTGACACTCGTCGAAATGGTAAAGGGCATTCATCTGATGGACCATGGCAAGCGCCGCAATCAGATTAAAGCGTGGTTCGACCGCATCGATCGTTGGTCCGCCGGTCGCGTGCTTTCCCTCGATTCCCTGACAATGCGGCGATGGGGAGCCTTCTACGCGAAACATCAGCGCGCTGGTCGCAAGCTCAATGTGATGGACAGTCTCATCGCCGCCACAGCTCTCGAGCACCAATTGACTTTGGTCACTCGAAACACACGCGATTTCCCCAATGACATCACCCTGCTCAATCCGTGGGAGACTACAGCCTGACGAAAGCGTGCGATCGGGACGGAATAGGTTTATATAATCTAGCGAGGCTACGCCTCCGATCTTTTTAAATCAGTGCCTGAAGGGGCTACTTTCAAATTGATTAACGATTAGCGAACAAGGCTTGTTGATTTTTGAGGCAGCTACTTGTTGCGTTCTTCTGCTAGATTGCTTTAGACAGAATTTGAAGAAGGTAGTGGAAGGCTTTGACCAGAAGCTCGCCAAGCTTAAGCGATTGTTAGACGGGCGTTCCGAGGCCATCCCGGCAACGAGACGCAGCGATTGCGCCAGCCCTCGGGAAACTGTTCGAACATGGTGGGGGGACTGACAACTGCGTGGCATACTGCTGCGCAACATGATTTGTGATTCGTAGTTCTCCCATTGTAGGGCGACCGCCTCGGTTGCCAAAAGCGTAAATCAGGCCAGGCGAAGCGCCCGGCCTACAATCTTCTGACGCAGCGACGGAACATCCCTCTATGTCCGTACCATTCACGATAATCACAGATCATGATACGTGGGAGTAAAGCCATGTCGAAGGTGCCCCATTACCATCGAACGTTGAACGCTATTGGTTCCTTAGTTCACCAGGGTCTTTGGGGCGACCTTGAACGGATAATTGTTGGGAACCAGAGGTGGGATGAGCCCTTGATCTGACCAATAATGACGGGACTGCTCGGCTTTCGAGAGAAGGCGGAGGATCGTTGGGGCTTTTGAGAGGGCTTCCAGGTTCGAGAAACCTGCTTTCAGACGATGACTGATCGGCGTTCCGTTAGGATCGACTTGGATCAGGTATCCG
The DNA here is from genome assembly GCA_938082635.1 of uncultured Verrucomicrobiales bacterium. GTDB lineage: Bacteria > Verrucomicrobiota > Verrucomicrobiia > Verrucomicrobiales > DEV007 > JAACDM01. The sequence goes on along the minus strand of CALLLI010000091.1, from coordinate 1,390 downwards.
GCGTCCGGCTTTAGGTAGAACATCATGATCGGTTCTTCAGGGAGATCCTCGCCAAGCCGCGAGCCCGTCTTGGCCCAGTGGATGTCTCTGACAAGGTCCCATGTCATGTCCTCCGAACCCATTCGGAGATCGATCAATCGATCGAAATGTGGGAGAAGAAAGGGAAGCACGGACCGGTCGACAGGATCACGGGGCAACAGACGGGTGATCACGCTGGCAAGTGTCTGGCCGTTCTCTGCCTCGCAGCGCGGTGCCAGTTCACGACAGGCGACGAGGAATAGTTCGCGCACGTCGCGGCCGAACTGGCGGTCCTGATTGGCCTCCACAGCAGCGCTCAATCGAGCGAGGGTATCCGTAATGTCCGCGCTGCCTTTAGCATCCACGATGATCTGACCAATGGTGCTGAATAGATCTGACAACGTCTTATTCGTGCCCTCTAACTCAAGTTTGCCGAGGTCCGTAGAAAGTGGTTCAAGGGCACCTATTGGCCATCGACGAGCACTTGGGCGATGGCCGCCTTTGTGAGGAGACGACCATACTGCGGTCGAAACGCGGGCACCTCTTCTGGGCTCATGACAGCGAGTTCCCTTTGCCGATCTGAGGCCGCTTGTTGGAAGTGGTGGGACATCTGTGGGGCCCTGTCCTCGTTGAACAGGTAACAATCCCCCAAACGCTCACTATTGTTGTAGTAGCGGATCATCCAATCTCGATGAATCGATGGCGTGCGGTTCACACGTTGGCGCATGGCATGGAGCGCTTGGCGAACGCGTTCATACCCGGCAACGGCTTTGTTTGTGTATCCAGCATAACGTTGGTACATGGCCAGGGCCATTTCATCGTGCTGCTGACGAATCTGAGTGGACAGGCTTTCATCGGCAGCGGTCTCCAACCATTGCTTCCGGGATTGGATCGCGGCGGTGAACGAGAGGAGGCCATCTTCCAGTTGCCAGTCGTCGAGGTAGAGCCAGCCAAAGCGTTGATTGATGTAAGTCATCATGGGATGACCACTTCTCACGCCAGCGTCTTCGAGCACGCGCTTCGCCTCAAGAAGAGATCTTTCGGCTTCTTCCCAAGCTTCGAAACGTCGACAGACATCGGCTTTTCCCGCCAGACAGGATACTCTGAAGAAAGGAACGTGCTCGTCGACCATGGTGTCGAGTGCTCTATCATAAGTCTCCGCAGCATCCTCGCTGCGCCCACTCGCGGCCTGACTCCGAGCGAGATCGGAAAGACAGAGACCGACTAGGCCGAATGGCACCAGTTTAAACGGCTTCATCGAGGATTTTTCTGGGAGGATTTTCATCTCGGAAATGCTCAAAATAGGTGTGCCTGGGTTTTTGCAACCATCCATAGCTTTTCGGCCTTCGCTTCTTCTTGCGTGGTTCATTAC
>CALLLI010000090.1 GCA_938082635.1 uncultured Verrucomicrobiales bacterium | reverse complement strand
GAAATTCGTCAATAGTCCATAATTCCCTTAAAGATAGTCGGTTACAACAGAAAGGGGCCCAGATATTTCTTTGAGCTACAGAGCTCGACCAGGAGGATGTAGAGGATGGACCCGCTAATTTCCATAATCCAACGAGTCAGTTAGGCTTTCTCGCTCCGTTCATGCGTAAGCCCTGGCAGCCCGGTGGAATGTGACCCAAAGCACTACACCGCACGGTCCATGTCATCACATCGTAAACGAAACATTCCCTAGACCAAAAAACATCGTCAACCAGCGGCTTAGCGCCTAACGACTTCGACTGGGCTGATATATTTCTAAGATTCCCCTGCAACCTCATGGCGGAAACTGCGTATCAACGGGCGAAGCCACCATGACACGTTACCTCATTTCGTTACTCTCGCTCTCACTCAGCCTTGTTTCCAGCTTCGCTGAACCACCCGAACCAGAACTCCGAATTGGAACCGAAGGTTTCTACGAGATCCATTGGCCGGAACCTGCGGATAGGAACTACTATACCGCTATGTAGACTAACAATACCACATAACTTATCACCGACAGAGAAACCACCCCTCTACTTGCCTCGACGCTCTATGGCATTCACTCTATCACTACACACACCCTCACCCACGAGTGGCGATGCCCCGCGTCAGTTCTTTCGACTCGTGCAAGACACTCCTCCATCTAGCACCATCCCTGATTTATCCGGACTCCATCGCCTTGAGATACCCGATTTCCCAGTTCCTGACACTGGCCAAACGCGTAGTCGACTCGTCTACGTCTTCATTCCGGATACCTACACACCACCCGCAAGAGACGCTCAGGGTAAATGGCCATGCCCAGGCGGTTACCCTCTGACCTTCACCTTACACGGTTCAGGCCAAACGGCAGATGATTTCCAGAACAACTACACTAACCTAATCACCCAGTGTAACAATCAGGGCGTCATCCTCATCATTCCCCAAGGGGCACCGAATCCCACCACTGGCAAGTATGGCTAGAACACCGCTGAGCGAGGCGATCAAAGGAACAGTCTTCGCTTACTCGTCGTTCTACGCACTCTAGCCACGACACTGCTCTACGTCGATCCTAACCGCGTTCACATCGGTGGATTCTCCAAGGGAGGACTCATGTCTAAGATCGCTTCGCACTCACTCCCCCGCCTATTTGCCTCGTCGGTGGCCATCGATTCTAGCATCCGCAGCGAGAATATCGCTAGTAGCATCGTCTCTGAAGTCCCCACGATAATCGCACCCCATCCTGTATTGATGGTCAATGCCAAGAACGACTCCAAGCGCCCTTTCCTCGGAGGCGTTGACGTCACTGGACTCAGCACACAAGCATCCTACGCCTCCGGTCAAACTTTTCTAAGAAATACCCAACCGTGTCCACATCGCAGTTCAACCGCCCTACGGGATGCTAGGAGGAACGATCGAGTCGTGGTGTATACCCTCTCATAACTACTCCTGCCTCTCAGGGTTCGAAGTCAAAACGGTCGCTCTCGAAGGCGGTGGTCACATCTGGCCAGATGCCGACGACCTGACGGCCTACGACGCCAACGTCGACGCCGTCGGCTTCATGGTTCGCCACCGCATCCAGCCAGTGGATGATTATGGATCATTCACCGCCATTCCTGAAGACGCCGGGAGAAATTGGACCCCTCTACCATCCTCAGGCATCGGCGTCGCCTTGGAGATCCCTACGGTCCCGCCCGGCCCCGAGGCGCTGGTCGTTCTGTTTCATGGCACAGGTGCTAGCCATGACTCGTTTGTCGACGTGACTGAAATGACGGCTTTCACTCAAGACCTCACCGCCAACAGCATAGGGTGGGTCGCCTTCAGCGCCGACAATGCCAGCGGTCTCTGGGATCTTCAGAACGGCTCACATACTATCAATAACACATTAAAGAAAACACGCTTGTTCCCACCTGGGTGTTCGCTCAAGAGAACGATCAAGTCGCAGATGCCACGCTCATTTGGAACTATCACGAGACCCTCCGCTATCGGAACCCCGCCTTGCGCGAGTATTCGATGATGAGCCTTGGACGAGAGAAATGTCCGAACTCTGATCGATTCGATCGCATCCTCCCAGTAGTCGACGGCGATGCAATCATCGACCATCTCAAAGCGGAAGCCCTCCTAGACACCGACAGAGTCCGCACCTTCTGCAAGCGCGATCTAGGAAGCACCCTAACAAATTTCCGGATCAACAATCCACCGTCTCACCTGGGTTACACGGTTGAACAGCTAGACGAAGTCTTCTTTCAAACTCAGGTCATGTTCTCGGCTCACCATCCCGGAACGGGCGGCAATCACTCGTTCCTTTCCTACCTAGGAGACATGCTAGAATCACAAGATCCATGGACTGAACTAGACATCCCTCCCACCACCTCTGTTGATGTACACCCATTCGGCTTGGAGGGATTGACCAACAAGTAAACTGTCAGAAAACCCAAAATAAATTCCCCCGGCGCGCGCAAGATAAGCACTGACGAACTTGTGAAAATCCCGCGCAGAGATCCTGAAATCTAGTCAGGTCGAAGCGCGAATCTGAGAACCAGCTTCCTGAAAGAGACTGAGTTCGGTCTTTCGTCAGTATTCGCTTGGCAAAGCGAGCAGCATCATGGCGATGGAGTATCTTGGGGGAAATCCTCATTTAAGCGAATGAATACCTCATCATCAAAAGAAGATAAGAACCAATCCATCCTCATCGTCGAAGACGATATCGATGTTCGACGTTTCCTGTCCTACGCACTCCAACATCTAGGCTTTCGAGTGTCCGAATGCAGCGACGTGAGTTCTGCGGAGCGTTTCCTCGATTCAACATCACCAGACTTGGTTCTTGCTGACCGGAATCTCCCCAAAGAATCCGGCACCGACCTCGTTCGCCGAAGTCATCACATTCATAGCATGATCGGGATGAGTGGTGAGAGTAATCGCTCTAACGAAATGCTAGAAGCCGGAGCACTAGATTTCCTCCCAAAGCCAATCGCCCTCGATGACCTTAAAAACGTCATCGAGAAACACCGCGAGACCGTGAAAGAACACAAAGCGAAACAACTCGCCGCGGCTAATGCTGCAGAATCGAAATCACGGCCACTTCAGCAGAACGGCACACGTGCGCATCTCACGAATGCGCCCCGCGATTGGATGCGCGAAAGGAATAAAGAACAAAGGCGGCTCCGATCACAATCATAAACGTTGAGTAGAATTGTCCACGGCTCAGCCCTAACAACAGCGTGGCGTCGGGTTCGCGGAAAGTCTCGCCAGCAATGCGCATCACTGCGTAGAGGATAAAGAAGACGCCCGTGAGCAATCCGTACGGCAAGTCTTTCCACCTCAACCGGATGACCATGAGGATACCCGCAATGAGAAAGCCTTCGAGAAAGGCTTGGTAAAGTTGTGAGGGATGCCTCGGCGTCAGATAAGTTGCCAAGATCGGTAGAACTTCAGGAATCTGCCGCGCGGCTTCGATCACTTGGTCGGCGGTCGTCACCTGGACGTCTGGCACCACTTGGTCGACCTCATCGATGATCTGGTAATAGCTTTCTCGGTCCAACCCGTGGTCCGGGCCCAGTTTCATTTCCTCAGGAAACTGGACGGCCCAAGACACGGTCGTTGGGCGACCGATGAGTTCGCCATTGATGAAATTTGCCAGACGCCCGAAACCGATCCCGACAGGGGCGATAGGCACCAGGCAATCGCCAATGTGAGGCCAAGAGATCTTGTGCCGCCACGAATAGTAGAAAGCAAAGGCAACCACGCCAAGAAGGCCGCCATGGCTAGCCATGCCACCTTCTTGAAATCGGAAGAACACCAATGGATTGGCAATGAGCTCGTCAAAGCGATAGAAGATAAAGAACCCAAGCCGGCCTCCAATCATCACTCCAAAGATGGCCGTGTAGACGATGAAGTCCGTGACCTTCTCCTCGGGAATCTGACAATAGCCGCGACGCGATAGGTAGCGGAGAAAGAGAATCCCCACGACAAACGCTAACAAGTAGGCGAATCCATACCATCTCGGCCCGAAGGTCTCCGTGATACGGAAGATGAAGGGGTCCATCCGATGGATGTAGTAACCGAGGAGAGTGTCCATGTTGAGAAATGGCCTAGAGCTTGCCGGGCATGGCGTAAAGTTCAAGCCCCGGATGCAGAGGCTTAGGATCGCGTGGTGCCGCACTCCAAAGCGGCGTTTCCTGCTTCAAACGGCGGTAAAACGCTTGTGCAGCAACCCACTCACTCGCCCGCGACGGGTCGACCGTCGAGCCATCTACCAAGAACCTGTAATAAGTGTCATAGCAAATGATCACATGAGTGACCCCACGGGCTTTCAGTTCCATCAACGAACCTAAACGCGACGCATACTCCGCGGTCTCGACAAGAGACGCCTTTTCTCCGCGCCAACGTTGCGCCGCCGCCACCTCCGCGGCGGCATCAGCTACCACGACGGCTCCCTCAGACAACTCAGTAGCAAGGTACTGACAGAGCCCAGATCGACTATCGTTGGCAAAGGCATGCCGATGAGACGCCAACCAAGGATACCACGGAATCGTCACTGCGAGGATGAGTAACGTCGCCACCCCACCTTGCAGCCAGCGTCGAGACCCGGGCACGCATCGAAAGAGCTGCGCAAGTTGCAGGCCTATATAGTAAAGCGCGACCATCGAGACGGGTAAAAGATAGCGTTCAGAATACTTCCGCGTAGAGAGGAGAACAATCACGTAGATCCCCGTATAAGCCAAAACTAACGCATCGGCGCGGGTGAGCTGCTTCCGAAAGATCACCCACAAGCCCAGCAACACCACACCATGATAGCCTAACTCATACACAAGTCTCCAGAAATAGCCGAAATTTGGCAAGGCATTGCCAATGCCTTTATGCCCATGGACCAGCCACATCGCCTCACGCGTCATGGAGCCAAACAGAACATCCATCGGCTCGGCCATGAAGAAGAGCCGCCAGTGAAGCAACAAGATTGGGAACAGCATGCTGAAAACTAGCGTCCTTCGTTCGACAGTGACTAGCAACCCAACCAGCAAGAGACTGATTCCAGCGTACTTCGATGCAGCCGCAACACCAATGCTCAATCCGAGCCAGATCGCCGTGTGCTTAGACGTGGTCAAAGCCCAAAGAAACATGGCCACACCTAACAAGTAAGGCGCGTCTTCCTTGAAGTAGTGACCCACTTCATAAAAGCGAAAGCAGAGCAAGCTCACCAGCCCCACGCCAAATCCCCCGAAGACCCCCAAGCGATTCGCACCCGCAAGAGAAAGCAACCCGATCGCCAGCGCCATGCTGAAAGCCGACACGGCGCGGCCGCAGGCAAGTATCCCGCCCTCATCTGATCGCGGCACGCCCGCTAATCGGCGCGCCAGATCCGCGGCCTCCAAGAGAAGCATCGGATGATTCAGGTTCCGCTCATTCTTCTGAAGCTGAGTAACCTTACTCGGCTCATCATGATGATAAATCGCTGGCCAGTCATTGTGCTCAAGATAAAGGCACAGCGCTACCGAGGTGAAGAGGAGAGCCTGAACGATCCCCCTCATTCACATAACATCGTTAGACTTCGAGAAAGTCTGTTAGACCCTTCACTGCTTCCGCATCCAGCGCACGCACAAGGACATCAATCAGCTTCATCGCCTCCAGGCAATCCGTGATCTGAAGAATCGAATGATGAGAATGAATATAACGCGTCGGCACACCCAAGACAATGCTAGGGACACCCTGATCATGGAGATGAATCGAGCTCGCATCCGTGCCACCACCACGACGAACCGTAACCTGATGAGCAATGCCCGCTGCCTTGGCCTGAGCCACGACAAACTCCACCAAGCGTCGACTGGAAAGAGCCCGAGGATCCATGATTCGTATCTGAACACCGGCGCCGAGAGCACCTTGGGCATCATCACGGTTCATTCCCGGCGTATCATCCGCAGGAGGTCCCTCCAGCACAAGCGCCACATCTGGCTTTGCTAGGGCTGAAGCTGTCACAGCCCCACGACACCCGACCTCTTCTTGCACCGTCGCAACACCAAGAAGCCGGTTCGACAGCTTCTCGCCTGCGAGAGCCCGCATCGATTGAGTCAGCAACGCCATCCCTACCCGGTTATCAAAAGCCTTGCCAAGATAACGATCAGGATGAGCAAGCTGCTGGAATTTCGTGGCAGGAACAATGGAGTCCCCTAACTGCACCCCAAACTCTTCCGTAGCCTGCTCACGACTCTCGGCTCCGATATCGATCGACATCTTATCGAGAGGCATCACCTTAGCGGCGGCTCCCTCGCCTAACTGATGCGGAGGTATCGAAGCCACACAGCCAGGAATCACACGACCACGGGAGGCCATCAGGGTGACCCCCTGAGCCAAGACAACGTGCGGCCACCACCCACCCAACGGGACAATTTCAATGAACCCCGTCTTCGTGATATTCTGCACCATGAACCCCACCTCATCCATGTGCGCGGTGAGCATGACGCGAGGACCTTCTACAGGATCCTCTTCACGAGCCGCAAGCACACAGCCAGTGCGATCCGCAGAGAACACATGCCCCTGCAGTTCCTGGCAGAACACCTTCCTCACAAGTTCCTCATTTCCTGAGGCTCCCGGAGTTTCAGAGTAAAGCTTGAGTAAACGTTCGGCTTCGGTGCGCATCTCGTCTATTTAGGCAGAAGGTGCAGTCATCATTGCAGGATCAAGCGCGGCCTTTAGCGCATCTGGCGGCATGACCTCCATCTCCAGGCAAAGCTCACGAACCGTCTTGCCAGTCTCGACCGATTGCTTGGCAATCTTGGCTGCCGTGTCGTATCCAATGATCGGAGCGAGGCTCGTCACCATGGACATGCTGTATTCGATCAACTCGCTGCAACGGGCTTCGTTCGCCTCGATCCCGTCCACGCAACGCTCTTGGAAGATCTTAGAAGCATTCGCCAAGAGATTGATGCTTTCCAAGAGGCTATCTGCCAGCACTGGCATCATGACATTCAGTTCGAAATTTCCATTTGCAGCAGCCCAGGTTACCGTCGTGTCATTGCCCATGACGCGAGCCGCCACTTGCATGAGAGATTCGCACATCACTGGATTCACCTTTCCTGGCATGATCGAGCTGCCCGGCTGAGTGGAAGGCAAACTAATCTCACCAATGCCACAACGCGGGCCACTGCCTAACCAACGCACATCATTTGCGATCTTAAAGAGCGACGTCGCAATGGTCTTAAGTTGGCCACTAGCTTCGACCAAACCATCCTTCGCAGCCTGAGCTTCGAAGTGATCTTCGGCCTCCTTAAAATCGATACCCGTCTGCTCCGCAATGAACGCAATCGCCTTCGGAGGAAACTCAGGGTGACAGTTAAGACCTGTTCCCACCGCCGTGCCTCCTAACGGAAGCTCAAGAACCGCTTCAATCGCTTTACGAACACGATCACAAGAGAGTTCGAGCTGACGAGCGTATCCGGCAAACTCTTGTCCCAGGCGAACCGGCGTCGCATCCATGAGGTGGGTGCGGCCAATCTTGAGCACATCATGAAAAGCGACTGCCTTCGCCTTAAGTGACGCTTGAAGGGCTTCCAACTGCGGAAGCAACGTATTCTTCAACGACTCTGCCGTGGCGATGTGAATCGCTGTCGGAATCGTATCATTGCTAGACTGCCCCTGATTGACATGATCATTCGGATGCACTGGCTCCTTCGAACCAATGGGCTGGCCAGCGATCCTCGAGCAAAGATTCGCGATGACTTCGTTCGCATTCATGTTCGTGCTCGTCCCCGAGCCCGTTTGATACACATCGACCACAAAGTGCTCATCATGCTCCCCGTTCACGACCTGCTCAGCTGCCTGCGCGATGAGATCACACTTGTCTACGGGGACCACTCCAAGGTCTTTGTTGGCCAAAGCAGCCGCCCATTTAATCAGGCCCATGCCACGGATCATCGAACGGTCGAACCCACGCCCCGCCACCGGGAAATTTAGAACAGCTCGTTGGGTAGAAGCACCATAAAGCGCGTCTGCGGGCACGGACATTTCGCCCATAGAATCTTTCTCAATACGTTGATCACTCATAAGTCTCGCTGGATCATTCAGCGAGTTCTTGGACTTCTCAAGCTCTTGTCTACCAATAAGCGCGCACTCGCAGAAAGACCTGTTCGTCAGCACCCCCAGGGACGCACGTCACCCTGGTGGGAGACTCTGAATGGAGCGCCCAAGAAGTGGGTGCGACCACCGTCCAAGAATCCAGGTCTAGACTAAACTCCACAACCAAGGAGACGGCTCGATTCGGAGCGCGCTCCACCGTGCGTGACTTTTCCATCACCCAAACGCTTGATCGGCTGCTCGGCATCAAACCGCTTCGGGTACCTATTCAGAGCATACTCAAGTTGATTCGAGAGACCATCCTCGTCAGGATCTGCCAACCAGTCGACATTCCCGCCAGACCCAAGCTGCTACTCACTCCAAGTTTGAGGCGTGACTCCGAGACCGAGGCGCTCCGTTCTCAGGTGAACGTCTCCATCAACAGCCGAAAGCTCTCCCGCAAGAACCGTGTCCGCCGGTAGCGTGGACCACGTGACTGAGAACACGAGCGGGTCATCTGACGGCCAACGCCACTGTCCCCCGTGATCAAAAGCCACTCCTGTCCCTGCTTTCCCCTGACATAACCCTGAGTTCCCGGCCAAAATGGCGCCGCATGGCCAACAACAGCAAAGGTGTCACTGAAACGTTCCTCTGCTTCATCAAACGTGGTCTCAGCAGCGACGTACCAATGAGAAGCCCACTGCGCCACATTGAATCGCGTGGGCACAAACTCCTCTGAAAAGACGCCTAACTGAAAGACCATCTCACTCGTCAGTGGCATGCCCTCACTGGTCACGTGGGGCCGCGCCAAACTCCGCCAGATAATCTTTCCGCCTGACGCTGAGCCTAACAGGATCAGAGCAAAGCCGTAAGGTCCCAAAAGTCGATTACCCAGGTCTTCATGCTGCTTTTCGGTAGTAATAGTTGAGTATTCCTCCAAGTCGGCTTCGACACTCAATCGCTCCTTCGGTCGGCGGTTTATCAAAGTCTGCACGGATGATTTTGTTGTCGATCCCTTGATGTGGTCGTTCGCGATTGTAGAAGATCTCCACCTCAGAGAGTGCCTTCCGCAATGAGCTCTCCCCAAAGAATATCATTCGGTCTTTGCACAACTCTTTGGCGGTGCGTCCCCAGC
>CALLLI010000089.1 GCA_938082635.1 uncultured Verrucomicrobiales bacterium | reverse complement strand
CGTTGGTATTTTCTTTCGGCCACCTTTGATCGAGATGGGGACATGACTTTGTTCATCATGAATCAGTCAGACGAGCGCAGACAGGCCATCTCCATGGCCGAGATGGGTAATTTTGACAGCGGGCTGCCGCTCAACCTCGGTCAGGACGGGACCGGAAACCATCCTCGGTTCACCAAGATGACTGCGGACGAAGTCATGATATGGCGTCGTGCCCTTTCGCCAATAGAGCTGCGCCACATCTTTGAAGCAAATAAGGCAGGTTACACACTGGGGCAAATGATAGGAGTCACCGACGTCGACGCCGATGGAATAGGTGACCGCTGGGAGATTGAAGAATTCGGAAACCTTGATGCCAACCCTGAGGATGACGGAGACGGTGATGAACTCTTCAATCTTGTGGAATGGGTGATTGGAACTGACCCGCAAAATACTAGTAGCTCCGCACTGACATACGAGTTCGTGGAGCCAGAAATGGTAAAGATCACCTACAATCTTCGAACGAATCAGGGAGATCTTAAGATGCGGCTCGAATCTTCATCTGAACTGATCAATTGGAGCCCCGTCTCCGATGGGGACATCAGAATGAGCGATCGCAATGAAAACTCCAACTTCGAGCAACGAACCTTTACTACATCTCTGTCCTCTACCGACAGCGTCCCCTTGTTCTTGCGGTTGATTGATGCGAATTGAGTTTGGCTGTCGATCTGGCAAATGGAAGTGGCTACTACTTCAGTTGGCGTGGTAATCTACAGCATGACCGCCTCAGCCGACTTCACTTGTTCCTAGACCATTCGAAGTCTGAATCACAAATTCTAACAATCAACGAGCTCAGGTTGCCTACTCAAGGCCTGTTGGATTCCGGACCACTCGAAGTCTGAAATGCTTGCAGCTGGCGGCAAGGTCTGCAGACCGTGCCCTATAAGAATACCCAACAAAGCCTGCGGCCTGATTCTCTATCCCGACACTCAAGTCGGCTTCCCCGACAGAAGACCAACTCTTCAGATCCGAAGTCACTTCGAGAGCAATTGTATGTTGGTTGCTCTCCTGTCGGACAGCAAACGACACTCCCACACTATCGCTATTTTTCAGTAAAGTCAACGGGTTTGCCGATTGTTCGTTGGGGTCTGAACCAGTCATCCATTCTAACAAATTGCTCACCCCATCATGATCAGGATCACTATTCGTACTGCTCTCCATATTTCCAAAGCGTTCAATCTCCCAGCGGTCATTGAGTCCGTCTTGATCCGTATCAGACGAAGCTAGGAGGGTAGAGAGTGGCAAACCTACCATATTTGCCTTATAGACGTAGCGCAACTCAACTGGGGACAACAGGCGATCCCATACCATGACCTCATCTGCATACATCTTGGAATATCGTGGGTAGGTTCCCGTGCCATCTTGTGCAAGATTCAGAGGTAAACCACTAGAGATAGAATCGACGGCAGCCATGGAAATTTCCTGCAATCGCTCATCAGACCTATTAAATATTCTTAGAGTCATATCGCCGCCACGATCAAAAGTAGCTGCGAGGAAGTACCATGTATCGAACCCGATATCAAGCGTCGGTGGATCAAGTCGTCTGACACCATCTCCAACTTGCAACGCCAGCTCATCTCCTTCACGGCGATTGGCCAACAGAACGAACCCAGGGGCCGTGTAGGACCGCCAATCCTTATTGCCAATGATCACCGGGAAACCTTTCTGCGAGCCCTGAACACGATACCACAAGGCAACTGTGAAATCTGACTCAAACGAAAACTCTATATCGCTTCCAAGAACGAGATAGTCATCAACGCCATCGAACCAGAGCCCCTTCCCTAGTTTGCCCTCTTCAACAAAGGCTGGTTGCCCGCCTCCCACCAAAGCCTGGGATGAGCTTTGCTCATTCTTTAGTGAATCTTCAAAAGGAAAGTAAGCAATGAGATTGTCTTCTAGAGCTTTAGTTCCCCCAAGTTCGAGAAGAGTCTGCAATCTAGGCCAGCTTTGTTCTTCATCCGCAAAGAGAGTCTCAAGCGAGTAGTGAGCACTGATGCCGTGCTGGTCAAATGACAACGATGTATCTACGAACAACGCCCTACCCGGCTCAACATTGGCAAGCACCTCCCCGTTCCGAAACAAACGAAAGCCTTGAACGACTTCTTCATCTGGTAAGCGCCAAGAAAGCCGGCACGAGCCTGTTGCTTCATCATAGCTACATTTGAAATTCGAAGTAGGGAGCGGAACGACACCAAACGGTTCCCCATCCAACCCCCAGTTGTCATCGACAGTGATGCCTAGATGATGAAAGATGTTCGGCACAACGGCGGTCTGATGTGGCCCCGGTGATACCACCAGTCCTTGGTGGACATGCTTACTCGATACGATGAAAGGCACTTCCTTTTCATAGCGCGTCTGAGAGCCATGGTAGATATCCAAGCCGCCATGATCGGATATCACCATGACGAGCCAATCTTCTGTCCCATCTATAAATCCTTCTCGCGCTTCCAAGGCATCAATCACTTGCCCTATACGCCGGTCCGTCACACGAATTGCATAGCGATAACTAGTATTACCGGGATCATAACCACTCGCATGCCCGTACCCATCGGGCGCGATAAAGTGAAGAAACAGAACATCCGGATCTTCTGTGCGCATCAAAGCCGCTCCCTCAACCGCGACTTCTTGGTCACCCTTCTGAATGGATCGATAAGTGAAATGTGGCGCAGAACCTCGATCAATATAATTATGAATCGCTCCCCACTCTACGACAGACCCTAACCAAGAATCGGGCGCAATGCCCCTTAGATAGCGGAAAAAATGCGGATAACTTTCAAAATTCGGGCTCCGAAAGAAATTATCTACGACACCATGCTTATTAGCGAAGACACCGGTAAGAATCGTAGACCAACCTGGACCACTAACTGTTTGCTGTTCTGTTTCGGTCCCGGCAACTCCTCCAGCGATTGCATCATAGGTGACCACCCCACGGGCAATGAGACGATCTAAGTTTGGTGTCTGCGTTTCTCTAAGAGCGTCACCCCGAAGCCCATCAATACCAATGACAAGTACCCGTCTATTCTCAAAACCCCCATTCTTTCCGATTACCTGGTTTTCCTGAGCATTTGCATTGAGAACACTCACTACGAACAGAACTAGAGTAATTCTTAGCATAACATAGTGAAGAAGGGGTTCCAGTAAACATGAACAAACACCCACGACGAGTCAGGTGTAAGCAAACGCAAATCAAGCTGTCAAGATCGTCCCAAGACTCCAACGTAGATACCCTCAAGATCATCCGCATAACGATTCCAGTTCCAGTCTTCTGCAATTCTTTTCACCCCGAACTCCCCCATCCTCGAGGCCAATTCTGGATCAACAATAAGCCGCTCTACGCATTCGACGATAGAGTCTACGTCTCCCGGATCGACCAGATAGCCATCCCTTCCCGACTCAATAAGTTCGCCATTGGATTCAATGCTCGTGGTTATCGTGGGAACGCCCATCGCCATGCTTTCCATGATGGCAAACTGAGGATTAATCGAAAGACGTCTGAATGGCAGCACGACACAAAGACTGCTCTCAAGAAAATCCTCAATGGTAGCGTCATCTGGGTAGGGAAACCGATGGATTCGAACATTCGAATACTTTTCTGCCACAACGTCCATTTCTCTGACCGGTGCCCAGTGTGGGCGAATTGCGAAATCAAACGAGATATCTGGATATTTGGGTGCTAGCTGATCAAAAGCTAGAGCGCAGGTATCGGCACCATTGTCTTTATCAGGATCCCGCCAAAACAACACACGATCACGATTACACTTCTTCTTCCGAGAACTAATTACACTGCTCACATCTCGACAGATCCCGTGTCGAACGATCGCGGAGCTTAAACCTGATTGAAGCTGTTGGGATGCAAAGTATTTGGTGGACGTTATAGTCGCATCAAGTTTGCTCCAAAATATATTCTTAATCGCTCCAAACCGTTCAGGGAAGGCCCCTGTACTCAGGGTAGCAACAATTGGGATATCCAGCCCCAACCTTCGTAGCAAGCCGCCTAAATGCCCAATACCGTTCCCCCCACAGAAGTGGTACAGATCATATTTCTGTTCTTTTGCCAAGGCCGCAAGAGCATGAAGCTGCCTTACAAGATGAACTGGTGAAACACCCTTTTTAAACCCAGAGTGCATGATCGTGCTGCCACGCTGGCGACTTCCATAGGGCACATAGTGAACATCTATCCCAGACGGCACGCAGTCTGGCAAAACTAGATCTTCGGCATGTTCTGTTGTTACCAGCTCAACATGGTGTCCGCGATCTCGCAATAGTTCAATCGTCTGGCACGGAATTTGAACGTGCGCCGAAACATTGTTTCTGAAATCCGGCAAGCCCGCTGCTCGCTGAACGAAGAATCCTATTCGTAGACGCTCCAAGAATTTAGTTTCCTTTCCTAATTAGCAGATAGCAGCGACTACATAGGCTTGGAAAGCAACGACTCAAAAGTCTGTCCAAGCCTCCAACGAGACTCAGTAACGGCTTTGGAGCAGCATAGTATGAAGTCATCCCAAGAAAGAACACCCCTCTCCTCCACTCCACTCGGGCTCCCGCATCGACAACCATCTTCTGCAAATGACTTCCATCAAGGCGCGTATCACTATCAACTCGACGATTTACCCATTCCTTCCCTAAACGCACTTTGCGCCTGGCAAACTTAGAACGTCGTCGATCCATATACTCTATAAGAACGCGGCCTCCCGGCTTAGTCACCCGGAGCATCTCTGCAATTGCACGGTGAGCATAGTCAACTGACTCCACTTGATTCATTACCCGAATTGAATAAACAAAATCAAATTGCCCTTCTCCATATGGAAGTTGGTCCGCCTCGCCCCTTCTGAAAAACGCCTGAGATTCTCCGAGCTTCTTTCTGCACACTTCCAACATATCCTCCGACGGATCCATTCCCTCGGGCTCATGCTTCAGTTTGACCAATTCTTCAATAAATCTCCCTGTGCCACACCCTACCTCGAGAATCTTAATTCCGTCGGAATAACCTCCAACTGCTTTCCTGAGCATCTTCCACTCCGTAAAATGAATCAATTGACCTGCGGCAGTATCGAATCGCTGCCGATCATAAGTGTCCGCAATTCGCCCTTCATAAAAGGTCGTTTCCTTTTCTTCATTATTCATACTCATCTAAATGTCTTCTGTAATTTCTACCTCAGAAATACTTGCCATGAACTTCACCCGAGCTTTTTCGAGATGCGCTGCGCCAAAAAAATTCTCTGCATCTTCTCGTGGCACATCTTTTCCTATCATTTCACGACAGAACGTTTCAATTTCATCGATTGCGTTCTCTAAGTTGTTTTCACTATTCGGAAT
>CALLLI010000088.1 GCA_938082635.1 uncultured Verrucomicrobiales bacterium | reverse complement strand
ATACTAACGTAGTCGCGTTGACTGGTTGGTGGTGGTGACTTTTAGTCGCCACAGTATCGAACCCAAGCATTCCGCGGTGACTAAAAGTCCCAGCCACTGGATCTCAACGAATAGAAATTTATGATGGCGCTTGGTATAGATGGTCCCAGCATTGAATACCGTCTGGATCAGCCATGATGTTCACGGTTTCGTTGAATCGACCCAGGGCAAGCGATCGAAAGCGTCTTTCATGCGGGGATCACTAGTCGCGTTCATTACCTTATCAACCCGGCCCCGGAGAGTTGTGAGAACGGTGGCGTGTTCAGGATTGGCAGCCAGATTGACAAGTTGATCAGGATCGTTTTTCAGGTCGTAGAGTTCTTGACTGGGGCGTGGGTGCATTGTTTGATGGAAGAGTTCCGTGTCGCCGGGTTCTTCGCGCCGGGACATCATCCAGGCTTTCGTGAGGCTACCATCGAGATCACGGTAAGCGGGTTTTGTCGCCAGCCCCATCTTGTAAAGCGCTTCCCGCTCCGTGAGTTTCGCCGCGTCGTAGGGGTCGCCCATAGGCCATCGTTCGGGCTTGAAATTCCGTATGTAGAGATGGTCCTTCGTGCGGATGGCCCGCATCGGATAGGGCACATTGCCTGGCCGGGCATTGTGGAAGTGAAGCTCGCGACCGATGATGACAGAGTTCCGCCCGGGATCGATCCACCCGCTCTTTTCGCTGGTGAGCTGAGGGAGGAAGCTGCGGCCGTCCATCGCGGCGGGCACTTTGGTTTCCGAGAGTTCCAGCAGTGTTGGCCCCATGTCCATGACACTGACAAAATCCTCGACGCGTCTGCCGGAAGGAATTCCTTTCGGCCAACGAACCAGTAAAGGGACACGAGTGGCGAGATCATAACAGTTGGTCTTGCCGCGTGGGACTCCAGGAATACCATGGTCGCCAGAGAGTACTACCACGGTATTGTCGAGTTCTCCCGAAGCTTCCAGCTCTTCGAGCATCGTGCCTAGCATAAGATCGAGGGCTAACACCTCGCCCAGGTAATCGGAAAAATCGCGCCGCACGTCATGGGCATCGGGGAGGAATTTGGGAAGCAATCCCTGTAACGCATCCGGCTCGATGCCCCAAAGATCCTTACCGGAATCAGGGGTGTATGGGCGATGGATGTTAATGCTTCCAAAAACGAAGAAGAACGGCTGCTTTTTGGGTCTGCTGGTGAGCACCCGCTGAATTTCCTGACGGCAGTTTTCGACAATTTCATCGTGCCTCTTCTTGCGTTCGGCCTGATCCTTCGCCTCCCCTACGTAGAGCCCATACCGTTCGTACCCGACTTTGGCCTGGGCACGCATTGCCTTCGGGAGCGGGCTTGGGTTGAAGGCGAAAGTTTTTACCGATTTCTGCGCGTAATACCCGCTTTCGCGAATGAGATCGCCAAACTTCGGCAAGCTCTGCATAGGGTTGTCGTGCCCTTTCCAATCGCTTGCCCTGCCATTGAGAAAAGCACCGGAACCACAGTTCCAGAAGTAACGTCCCGTAGCAAGCGAGGCACGACAAGGCCCGCAGGACGCGACAGGGACAAAGGCATTTTCAAAAACCACCCCTTCCCGACCAATGCGATCAATATTGGGTGTTGAGATCACATCGTTGAGCGAAGGCTTGTCTGCATTAGCATAGATGCTAGCATAGCGCCCCCAATCATCGGCAAAGAAGAAGAGGATATTGGGGCGCCGCTCCTCTGCCTGGGCCAGACTACCCGCTACCAGAAAAATTAAGAGGAGAGCCTTAAGGCGTCTATTGAATTGGATTTGCATCATGATCTCCATTTGAGCGTCTGACTGTAATCTGGGTCGATGTATACATTGGTGAGATTGTCAGTGCCTGCTGCTTGGGCCGAGCTAGAGACACCCGCAGATCCGGCCATGCCAACAGCTGCTGTGCTTTTGAAGAAATCGCGTTGGCTGAAACGAGAGTGTTGTTTCTTCTTCATTCCTTTGATTTGGGCTGCGGTCTGAGCAGCTTGGGCTTAGGCGGGACATAGGTGATTCCAGGAGGCTCGTGGTGAGTCGGCAGTTCCTCACGCAGCTCCTCTTTCACCTCGGCGTATTCGGGATTTTCAGCGAGATTCTTCCATTCCCAGCGATCCTTGTTGTGGTCGTAGAGTTCTTCTGTTCCATCTTCGTATACGATATAGCGATACCGATCGGAACGAACGCCGTAGTTCTTGTATCCAAAGGTCGTGACCGTCGTATCATCCCAAGAGGCATTCGGATTCTTCATCAAAACGGAAAGATCCTTGCCTTCCAGTTGTCCTTCTGGGGGCTCGAGCCCGGCTAATGAAGCCAGGGTCGGATAGATATCCAGCAGGTTCGTCGGCTTGGCGGTGGTCGTCCCAGGCGTGGTTGCGCCCGGCGCCACCCATATCATGTTTACCCTCGTAGCCCTTTCCCAGAGGGAGTATTTCGCCCAACGCTCTTTTTCGCCAAGCTGAAAGCCATGGTCGCTCCACAACACAATGATAGTATTGTCAGTGTATTTTGATTTTTCCAGCGCCCTGACGATCTGGCCAATGAGGTCGTCCACCATGGCCGTGCATGCCAGGTAAGCCTGGATGGCAGGTTTCCACTGGCCAGTCTTCCTGATCCTCTGCAGCCACGGATTGTGGGCCATCTTCGAATGGGCCGCAGGCACATCTTCCAAGTCGTCTTCCCTGTAACCCTCCGGAAGCTCTATCTCCTCCAGAGGGAATCGATCAAAGTATTCCTGGGGCGCGTAGTTGGGCAGATGCGGCTGGAAGATGCCGGCACCGAGAAAGAAGGGTTCCTGCAGCTCACCCCCGAGCAGTTTCTTTTTCGCCCAGTTGGCGGTGATGCCATCGGGATGATAGTCCACGGTCACGTCTGGGTGACAAGGGCCCCAATCAGCCTGCCTCGCCCACCCGCCCAAGGGAAGCTTGGAGGAAAACTTGAGGCCTTCGAAGGAAGGGAGGTCCTGGGTTTTACTGGGAAAGTATTCATCGAAGCCCCGTCCTTTCACTTCCTCATTGAAGTGGTAGCCGTGAAACAATTTTCCGCCACCGGCAACATAGTAGCCATTTTGCTGAAAAAACTCAGGCAGTAGAACCGAGTTGTTCAGTATCGGGTTATGTATAAACGAACTTTTATTGATGTAGTTACCTGAAGTCGACGGCCTGATCCCGCTCATAATGGCAGACCTGGAAGGGCCACAAGCCGGAGCCGCGCAATGAGCATTGGTGAAGAGCATGCCCTTGGAAGCCAGCTTGTCCATGTGCGGCGTCTTGGCCTGAGGGTTGCCCTTCAGCATATCGGTCCAGTCATTCAGATCATCGATGGCGATGAAGAGGACGTTTGGTTTTTCGTCCGGCTGGTCAGAGTCCTGCCCTTGGCTGGTTGTGCCGACTATGTACCATAGTAAAACTGCCAGGAATAGGTTCATGTTTTGTTTCATTGATGCCTTTGGGACTAACAAGTGATTAAAATCCATCAAGAGATAATCCGTTGAAAGAGGTTGTGTGTGATTTGCTGCACGCGTTTGTCCGGGCCTTGCTGAGTGACTCCGTGTCTTGATGGATTGACGTGGCCCGGTGGGCTGGAGAGACCATTGGCCCACCAGATCGTGGCGGCGTTGAAGACGACGTTGTCCTTGGGGCCATCGTAGAGCGTTGAGGTATAGCGCCCCATTTCCTTGCCGTTGATGAAGGGTGTTCCTTCGGCGACGACATTCATTCCGGGCAGGTCCATGGCCGGCGCCCCGTGCCACTCCCATCCCACGAGGCCTTTGACCGAATCCCCTTTCTTCATTCCGGTTCCTTCGAAGAGCCAGTGATCCGATAGGGCACAGGTCCAGTCCCCGGAGCCTCGGCCACCGCCACCACCTTTGCCACTTGTGTCGAGGCGTGCCCCCATCAGCTGGGCGCCATCTGGCCCCATGTTCGGTTCGAAGCCCTCCTGGTTGACCATCTTTCGTTTGACCTCTTCCGGAATTTTCCCCGACACCGGCAGGAAAAAGCCTTCGCGCCGCGTGGCCCGGTTGGGCGTCCCTTTGTTAGAAGCTAGCATTGGAACGACACAGAGAACGGAATTGCCACCAAAGAAGGCCAGGCTGACCCCGTGCTCACGCGCTTTCATGACATTGTCATACATGTCCAAGGTCCAGTACTCGTCGTGCCCCACCGAGATGAATCCTTTGGTGCGTAGCAGGCCTTTGGGATCTGTGTGGGTGTCGATGTTAGAAATGTAGGAGACGTCGTAACCGTGCTGCTCCATCCAGAAGGAAAGAGGGAATTCCCAGGGCAGGTATTCGCCGGAACCACCCGATTTCTTGATCTTGTTCACGGGGTGAGTGAACAGGCCGTAGGGGCGATCGAAGCTCACCGTTCCGCTGGGTACGCCAGTGCTAGAGTAGCCTTTGTGCGTGGTGTAAATCGAGTAGTCGGCGGGCCAACGGTTATAGGCGGACCAGGTCAGGTCACTGCATTGAAAAAGCAGATCGCAGGGGCGGTCATCCCGAACGATGAAGATAACGTAGCTCTCAATATTCTCTTTCTCGGCGGTGAGCTTGCCGAGGTAGACGCCACTCAGCCAATCGTCGGGGATCTCGAACTCGACAGACGGCTCCCACTGACATTCGCGCACATAGTTTTCACCGATGGGCGGATCTGGCTGCGTCATGCCTTTGAGCGAATCAAAACGTTTCACCAATCGAGCCCCATCGCCGTTGTAGTAGCCGGTGCGGAAGATCTCCAATTTGAACGCGGACGTTGGAGCCGTGCTGACCATGATCTGCAACTTCTCGCCAGCCCGAATGCTGTTCGCCGAGCAGTAGCCTTCAATCCACGGGCAGCGCCCGTTGGCCAAGTTGGGATTGATCTTCCCGGGGAGCTGGCGTGTCTTGGTGAGCTGCCAGTCGCGTGTGCCGGGCTTGGCGTTTTCCTTCCGGATCAAATCGCGCTTCGATGATTTGGCAGATTCCGGCGCTCCAATAGCACCGGTTGCCATCCCGAGACTGGCGACGGCTGCGCCCTTGAGGAGATCACGGCGATGCACGCCGCTCTTGGATTCGTTCGATTCGTTCGATTCGTTCATTGTTAGATTTGATTCGGATTCGGAGGGCGTTATTGAGCCTGTGAGAGGTAGGCGATGAGATCGGCGAGTTCCTCGGGTTTCAACAGCCCGTCAAACACTTGGGGCATTAGGGAGACTTTGGTATACTTGGCCTCGACGATGTCCTTGATGGGAACGACTTGTTAGCCACCGGAAACGGGACCGCCAGCGAGAATGAGTTTGTCCACGCCGTCCTTGAGTAAGAGGCCGAGCGCTTCGCTATTCTTCGTTCGGATATGCACCAATTCGTAATATCGAGCAATGGAAGCGCTAGGGTAAACGATGGCTTCCAACAAATCACGCTTGCTGCGGATGGCGCCTATCTTCGTGAGATCCGGACCAAAGTGCACCCCCTGTTCGCCCTTTTGATGGCAAAGGATGCACATGGACTTGGCGGGATTGTTGAACAGCTCTTTCCCGCGTTTGGCGTTTCCCTTGGACAGGTAGGCACTGAGCTCCTTGAGACGCTCTTTTTGCCGCGCCAGCTGCCTCGGGTCCGGATCAATCCGGTCGGCCAGCTGGATTTCGGGACGAGCATCAGGGGCGGGGTCACTTCCTGCGATTGCCCGCATGCGACGAAGCGGCGCTGCCAGTGGATGATCCGCCGGGATCTTGTCGCTGTCGCCAATCTCAAACAACGCGTAGGTGACCGCATGCCTCAAAAAGGGATCCAATTCGCTCTCGCCCAGTTTCAGTAGGGGAGCTACCGCGGCGTTATCGCCAATACGCCCCAAGGCCATGGCGGCGAGGCGGCGCAGTAGTGCGTCGTCCGATGTTAGGGTGTCCATCAATGGGACGACCGCATTCGAGTCGCGCCAGAGTCCGGCGCTGTGGATCGCTGCCGCACGAACGTTAGGGCTGCCTTGGGTGATTCGATCGCGAACCGCTTGTCGCGCCGCTTTCCTCGGGATTCGATGCAGAGCCCAGGTGGCTGGCAGATGCGCATTGGCTGTGCACAAGGACTCGATGTGCGCCTCCTTGGCGAGCGCTTCAATCGCGCGACTAACAACAACCGGACGCTGGTCGGACAGGTAGCTGACGTCAGGATTTTTCCAATTTAATTTGAGTCCACGCGGATCTTCAGGGATCGCAGCATCCGTTTTGGAGATTCGATAAATGGCGCCAAGAATCTGCGGCTTGGATGATTTCGAGGTGGGACAACAAATATGGTACCAGCTCCCCGTATCGGCCACGAGCAGACTGCCATCGGCATCCTCGATCACGTCAGTAGGATGGAAATCCGTCTGATCGCTTTCCAGGAACGTGTCCGTTTCCGCCTCGAAGGAAGATCCTGAGCGGCTTAGTTTATGTCGCGATAGTCGGCGCAGATTGAAGTCCGCACAAAGCAAGGTGTTCCTAACGCCCAGGGCATCGCTCCTTGGCATCAGGATGCCAGAGGGCGCGGCAGGCCCCATTTGCGCCAGAATTGGCAGCAGGTCTCCGGTGTGGGGGTGCTGAGCCAGAACCCCGTCATTTCGCCTACCGTACATCCCTCCGTAAACGGCATGCAGGATGCCGTCCCGCCTCCCGGGCTTGGAGAGATCAAAAAAGGTTCCACTCAGAAAACGTTCGCCCGATTCGCTAAAGGCCAGGCCGACCGGATTGTTCATTCCTCCGGTGACAACCACTTCCAGTTCACTGCCATCGGGTTTGGCGCGAAAGATATGAGCTGCCCTGCCGGTATGCCGTTGTCCGTTGCCCAAGCGGAGACGCTGGTTTTGAAAGCCTCCCTTGGTCCAGTAGAACCAACCGTCCGGTGCGAGAATAGGTCCATGCAGGTCGTTGCCGCATCCATCAACGGTGCTCCCGTTGAACCATGACACTCGTCGATCCGCCACGTGATCCCCATCGGTATCCGTGAATTTCCATATGTGAGGCGGCGCAGCCACATACACATCGCTTTGGTAGACGAGGATGCCTTCCGGGAACGGAACCTTCTCGGCAAAGACGGTTGAATGATCGAAGACACCATCGCCATCTTGGTCTAAGAGGCGTAGGATACGGTGACTTGGTTCATTGACCTGTACTGGTGCCTTCCGGCTGTCTCCCGAACTGTCCGTGACATAGAGGGCGCCGGCTTCGTCAAAGCACATGTGGATCGGGCGATCGACGAGTGGAGGAGCCGCGACGGGCTGGAGAGTATAGCCCTTGGGCAAACTAAAGGTATGCGGGGCCAGGGTGATTTTCTCAACGTCGGCGGCCCGCATTGGGAAGGTCGATGAGGACAGAAACAGGCCGACCAATACAAGTGATGGAAAAGACGTTCTTTGCATGTTGATCTACCGTTTCAGAATAGCTGACATGTGGTAATCGACGGTTTGCTGGACGAGGTGATTCTCATCGTCAACCGACCCCTCGGTATACCAACGAGCGATGCCAACGATTGTTTGTAACAGGTGACGTTGTGCGATGTAGATATCCAGATCGCGCAGTTTGCCTTGGTTTGCCATTTCCCGCAGCGCATCGCGCACAAATGTCCGATAGTTCTGTATCCGTGTGGCGACGACTTCCTGCTGGGCCGGGTCAAGATGATGTCTTTCGGGAAAGAGGAGAGTGAACTCCGGTCCGTGATCGATGATTCCCCTAACGTTGAGCCTTATGGTTTCCCGCAATCGCTCCTCGGGATCCTCTAGCCTTTTCGCCGGCTCGATGACCACGCGCTCCAGCCCATCCAAGGCGTGTTGCAGAATCTGAAAGAGCATGTCCTGCTTGCTCCTGATGTGGTGGTAAAGGCCCGCCTTGGTCATTCCGACCGCCTTCGAGATGTCACTAATGGATGTCCCGCCGTAGCCCTGCCGCACCATGAGTTGCGCTGCCGTGCGGAAGACCTCTTTGTTGCGCGCCTGTCCCTCCGGCGTCGCCATGGGTTTTGCTGTGTCAGTGGCTATCCTCATTCTGAAAAGTTTATTTATTTCGGCTCAGTTGGCCGGCGGTCTATCTACACCGACTGCCTCTTGAGTGTGAGGCAGGCTACCGATCGTTCGGTAGAAAGGTCAAGCGCGAACTTTACAACCTGGCAGATGATCCCGCGGAAGCCAAGAATCTCATCGAGAAGAACCCCACCAAGGCTGGCGAAATTGAGAAACTCCACAACGCTTGGCTGGACCAAATGGCCCCACCCGCCAATGGCCACTCCAGACGCTGGAGCAACCAGTCCAGTGGTAAGAAATCGAAAGCAAAGAAGCGCGCCTAGCGAAAGGCCGCACGCGCCAATTAGCGTCGGCGACGGAAAACCAGGAGTCCGGCACTGAGGAGTGCTAGGAGGCTTGAGGTCGGCTCGGGAATAGCAGAGATGGAGATGTTGTCTACGACAAGCGTGCCATCGCCACCGATCACCTCTGAGGAAATCATCAACGTCAGCGTCTCAGCGTTGGCCGTGAATGGCAGGTCAGCATGGTACCAGGGAGTGTCTCCCCCAAGCGGAGAAACAGTTCCAGGATCAGGCAAGAGATCCGTGGTGCTGCCAATCACGGCATCATTGATAGAGATGGTGGCAACTGGAAGGCCACCGCAGCAATCGCGGGCATTGAAATCGATGCCCACCAAAAACTCAGCACCAACGGAGAAGCCACTGATTTCCTGGCTGATAGAGGCCGTCCCTTGAAGGAAGGCGAAGTTGCTAGTGTTAATGGTGCTGCTACCGTCGAACGGAGTGGGGTCGGCATGATCCAATGCACCCGGATTGATCCCATGACCTCCAAGGCCAGCCCACCCTGAAATCGCAGCGGGATTGGCGCCACCAACGTAGCCGGGAAAGGTGGTGAATCCATCTGCTCCAGTTTCAAAATCGCCGTTTATGACGGTTGTCGCCTGGGCCGAGCAAGCTAGCAGTCCAGAAGCCGCCAGGGTTTTCAGAGTAATAGAAAGAAATCTCCTCATAAGTAACTAATTATTTCGGAAGGTGGCATCGATGTCAAGTTTTAACCTTCTTCCTCCACTCTTGGATTGTTTCTCTTCCAAGGTGAACCTAGTCTCGGCCCGTGGCGACCATCTACGATATTGCAGCGAAGGCCGGGATCTCCCCAAAGACTGCCGCCCGCATTCTATCGGGTGAAACGCAGCGATCGAAATCGAAGAAGGTCGTTTTGGAATGGGCTGAACGCCTTGGCTACGTCCGCGATGCGAATGCAGCCAACCTGCGGACCGGAAGCACCCAAATTGCGGGACTCCTGGTACCCTTCATTGATAATCCATATTACACGAGCGTCATCCAGGAATTTCACAATGTCCTGGCTGAGAAGGGGTTCCGGGTCAGTGTGGCCTGTTCGTTCGGCAGAGCTGATGAAGTGGTGGCCGCGCTCAAGGGGTTTCGGAGTTACAACGTGGATGGCATCTTCTTCAATGGCAGCGAGGGAGAGCTCACCCCTGAGATTGTGGGGCTCCTCGAGCAGTTCCAGAGTGCTGGCAAACCGGTGATGCTCTCGGGCTGTAATCAGGGCCGCCTGGCTGTAGATCAGGCTGATGTGGCAAACGCTGTGGGGATTGTCAAGGTGGTGACGTATTTGGCTCGGCAAGGTCATGAGCGAATCGCCTTTGTCGGTGGCCGGAAGGCGAACGCCACCCAGAATGCTCGGCTTGAAGGTTTTCAAGAAGGGCTAGAGAAATGCGGAATCCCCAGAAACGACGCATGGATTTCCTTTGGCGAGACCTCGCCAATCGATGCCGGACGCCGGTGCGCGAAGATTCTAGCAACCACCGAGCCCAAGCGACCGACGGCCATTGTCTGTGGGAACGACATCATGGCCATGGGCGTGATCAAGACGGTTATCAAATCGGGTTTGAAGGTCCCAAAGGACGTGGCAGTCACTGGCTTCGATGACATCGAACAGGCATCGCTCTTCGTCCCAGGGATCACCACCTTGCGCCAGCCGATTGATCGGATCGCACAAGATTGCGTGAATCAGTTTGTCCGCCGAGTCGCGGAGAAGGACTTTGCCAACCCTCAGCAATATCTCCACGAACTAGAGCTTGTGGTTCGGGAATCAGCGTAATTAAGCAGATCATATTTTTTGACATCGATGTCATTTTTTCTAGAATGTGGCATGTTCCGCCTGGTGCTTCTCCTTTTGATTGGTCTGGCATCTGTACGTGCCGGGACCGACACCGTGGTGACCTTCAACGAGATCCACTATCACCCAGATGAGGCTGCTGATCCCGAATGGATCGAGTTGCACAACCAAATGTCCATGCGCGTGGATTTATCAGGGTGGCGGCTCTCCGCCGGGATCGATTTCGACTTTCCCGAAGGCACCGTGATTCCCTCGAAAGGATACCTGATCGTCCAAGGTTCGGGACTGCCATTGCCGCTTTCGGTCGGGCCATTCGACGGCCAGTTGGACAATGCCGGCGAATCCCTCACACTCCGCGATCGCAACGACCGTGTCATGGACCGGCTTGATTATGGCGATGCCGCCCCCTGGCCCATCGGGCCTGACGGCTCAGGAATGACCCTGACGAAACGTCGCCCTTCCCTGGCCACGGCAGAAGCTGAGAGTTGGGGCGCAAGCCTGAATGCTGGCGGCACACCGGGGGCTGCGAACGGATTGGTGATGGCGTTTGGGGAACTGGTCCTATCAGAAGTGCTTCCCGGTGCCGTCGAGCTCCACAATCGCGGAGAGAACCCGATCAACCTTGAGGACCACTTTCTGGGAGACGCTACTAATCTTGGGAATGGTTCTATAGCGCCCAATGGCTTTCATGTGGTCGAAGCTGACACCATCTCCATTGGTGACCGAGTCTTTCTCACAAACGCAGCGGGGCAATTGCTAGATGCGGTTCGAGTTGAAGCACAAGGACGCGGAAGGCTCGAGGGTCACGGTGAAGATTGGTTCACCACGGAACAAGACAGTCTTGGGTCACCAAACACGATCACGCTGCGAGATGAGATTGTGATCAGC
>CALLLI010000087.1 GCA_938082635.1 uncultured Verrucomicrobiales bacterium | reverse complement strand
GGCCAGGGCTGAAGGCTCGAAAGAGGGGTGTTGGCGAGCTCACCCTCAGGGTGAGCGCTCAATTGGTCTAAAAGCGCACTCATCACCCTCAAGGTAAACGAGTTGTGCCGGTTCATTCAATTCTCCATTCACGCTTCTAGGGTAAAGGAATTGAAACTCGTTCCTGAGGGCATCCCGAATGCAGCAAGAGGAGCCGATGTCATCAAGCGCCTCTTGAGCAACCTCTCCACCGTAGGCCATGGCCTGGCCGAACTCCGGGGACTCTATGGCACCGGCCACGGCCAGCACGGAGCAACCGCTGGACTTGCACCCCGCCATGCGAAACTCGCCGTAGGTGCCGCCTCCACACTGGCGATGTTCCTTTTTGAAACCCACGAACAAGCGAAATAAGCAAGGCCGGCATTTTCGCGACACAAAGTAACTTCCCCATGTCCTTCAACGAACTCAACAGCGTCGAGCACTACATCATCCAGAAGCTCAGTGGCGTGAATCTGAACGCCACCGATGCGTCAACTGAGATCGTGAAGGAAGACGCAGCCGTCTACGGTTCGTTCCCGTGGCAATATCGTTCCGCTACCGAACTGAACCGACCGACCGACCAGGTCCTGCTGGAGGGCGAATTGCGCGAGGCCCTGATCCGCATCAATCCCGAGATCACCGACAATCCGGCTCTCGCCGACGAGGTCATCTACAAGCTCCGCGCCATTTTCGTGACCGCCCACCAGACCGGCCTCGTCCGGGCGAACGAGGAATTCTACGCCTGGATCAGCGGCGACAAGACGATGCCCTTCGGCGAGAACAACCGCCACGTGCCGGTGCGCCTGATCGATTTCGACGAGCTCGATAACAACCGCTTCGTCATCACCAACCAGTATGCCGTCAAGGCGCTGGAAACCAAGATCCCGGACATCGTCCTGCTCATCAACGGCATCCCCATCGTCGTCGGCGAGGCCAAGACGCCCATCCGCCCATCCGTGAGCTGGCTCGATGGTGCCCACGAGGTGCACAACATCTACGAGAACAGCATCCCCCAGCTCTTCGTGCCGAACCTGCTCTCCTTCGCCACCGAGGGGAAGGAACTCTACTACGGCTCCGTGCGCTGCCCGCTCGAGTTCTGGTCGCCCTGGCGGCTCGAGAGCGAGGCCGACGACCTCGTCCAGCAGCTCGGCCTCGGCGAAGTCGGCAAGCAGCTCACCGATCTAATGCAGCCAAAGCGCCTGCTCGACCTGTTGCAGAACTTTTCCCTCTACACTTCGGACAAGAAGAAGCGCCGCATCAAGATCATCTGCCGCTACCAGCAATACGAGGGCGCCAATAAGATCGTCGACCGCGTCCGCGAAGGCCGCCTCAAGAAAGGACTGATCTGGCATTTCCAGGGCTACGGCAAATCACTGCTCATGGTCTTCGCCGCCCAGAAGCTGCGCAAGGCCCCCGAGCTGAAGAGCCCCACTGTGCTCATCCTAGTCGATCGCACCGATCTCGACACCCAGATCACCGGCACCTTCAACGCCGCCGATGTCGCCAACGTCGTCACCACCGACAGCATCAAGACACTCCACGACCTGCTGGAGAAAGGCACCCGCAAGATCATCATCACCACCATCCACAAATTCCGCGATGCCTACCCGGACATGAATACTGGGGACAACATCATCGTGATGTGTGACGAAGCCCACCGCATCCAGGAAGGCGACCTCGGCCGCCAGATGCGTGCTGCGCTGCCCAACGCCTTCCTCTTCGGGCTCACCGGCACCCCGGTCAACAAGGCCGACAAAAACACCTTCTGGGCCTTCGGCTCTGAGGAGGACGAAGGCGGCTACATGTCCCGGTATTCCTTCCAGGAGTCGATTAGGGACCGGGCGACCCTGCCACTGCACTTCGAGCCCCGTCTCGTCGACATCCACGTCGATAGCGACAGCATCGACGAAGCCTTCAAGCAGCTCACCGAATCCGCATCCCTCAGCGACGAAGAAGCCGACGCCCTCAGCAAGAAGGCCGCGAAGATGTCCGCCTTCCTCAAGTCCCCCGAACGTGTGCAGACCATCGTCGAAGACATCGCTCAGCATTTCCAGGAGAAGGTCGAGCCCCACGCCTTCAAAGCCATGATCGTTACGCCCGACCGCCTCGCCTGTGTGCAATACAAGGAACTCCTCGATCCGCTCCTCGGCGAAGACGCCAGTGCTGTCGTCATTTCCACCAGCGCCAACGACGACTACGAGTTCAAACAAAAGTGGGCCCTTGAAAAAGATGCCCAAGAGAAACTCCTCGAACGCTTCAATAAGAAGGAAGATCCACTCAAGATCCTCATCGTCACCGCCAAGCTCCTCACCGGCTTCGACGCGCCCATCCTGCAGACGATGTATCTCGACAAATCGCTCAAGGATCACACCCTCCTTCAAGCCATCTGCCGAACCAACCGATTGTATCCCGAAAAGACCTTCGGCCGCATCGTCGACTACTTCGGCATCTTCGATGACGCCGCCGAGACCCTGCAGTTCGACGAAGAAAGCGTCAAACAAGTCATCTCCAACCTCCAGAAACTCGAAGCCCGCCTCCCCGAAGCCATGGCCGACTGTCTCGCCCACTTTCCCGGAGTCGATCGAACCATCGAAGGCTTCGAGGGACTGGAAGCCGCACAGGAGTGCATCGGTGACGATGAACGCAAGGACGCCTTCGCTAAGGACTACGTCTACCTGAGCAAGATCTGGGAATCACTCAGCCCCGCCGACATCCTCAACGCCTACCAGACCGATTACCGCTGGCTCACTGGCGTCTACCAATCGGTCAAACCCAGCAGCGACAACATCGGCAAACTTCTCTGGCACACCCTCGGAGCCAAGACCTCCGAGCTGATCCATAAGAACATCCACGTCGAAGGGATCGTCGACGAGATCGTCGACGAGATGAAGGAATACGTCCTCGACGCCGAAGTGATCGACGAGATCGCCGGCAGCGGGGATCCGAAGAAGGCGAAGCAGCTCGAAAAGGCCCTCGCCAAACGCCTCAAGAAGCAAGACGACGATCCCAGATTCAAAGACCTCAGTGAACGCCTGGAGAGCCTCCGCGACAAAGCCGAGCGGGGCCTGATCCAAAGCATCGAATTTGTGAAAGAACTCTGCAAGATCGCCCGGGAAACAGTAGAGGCTGAAAAGGACGCCCTCACCGAGAAGGAGTAGAAGGGAGCCAAGGCAGCACTCACCGAGCTCTTCCTCGACTTCAAGACCGCCCAGACCCCGGCCGTCGTCGAGCGCATCGTCAACGACATCGACGAAATCGTGAAGTTCGTCCGATTTGATGGCTGGCAGGATTCCACCCGCGGCCAGAAGGAAGTGCAGAAGGCGCTGAGGAAGTCGTTATTAAAATACAAGCTCCACAAGGACCAGGAGCTGTTTGACCGGGCCTACGGGTATATCCGGATTATTGATAGAGTGACTAGACCTGGATTTGGAGGGGCGCCCTTACAAATCTACTCACCCACCGCAAGGCACTCGACATCTAACAGAACGAACCTCCAGCCGATTTTGCCGTCGGCCCTGAAAACTTCTAACACATAGCTTGTATCGCCATTGATTGGAACGCTGTGGCATTCGGCTCCGATTCTTCGGGAACTCTAGAAATCGGGCTATGATTCCGCCCCAAGGATTACTGGTAATGAGGCTGTTCCGGACACTACGCGATCGGTGCCACGTGACGGTTTTAGAACCGATCGTAGGTCCATGACAAATGGCTTCGATCACTGTCGGGGGGGGGGGCGGGGAGATTGGAGACGCTGTAAAACCGCCGATAACCTACCTAACAATGACGCCGAGTTTATGAGGCGGATGAAGCTGATCGGCCGACACTGGACCTCAGCGCACTTCACGGGATCTCTGTGAACGGTGTATGATTTTGTGTATGACTTTCGTGGAGCCGCTCTTGTCGATGCGCCTTAACTCGTTGACTGCGAGTCAGTCACAGAAGTGGTAGAGGGGGTAGGATTCGAACCCACGATTCGTTTCCCCCCTATTTCAGGCCCTTTGAATAAAGCGTGAGGCCCTATAAAACAAGCATATCGGACAAGTGCGAATTTGTGTGGACAGCATAGACAATGCACGATATAATGCACGGTCTAACAAGATCATCCCATCATGGCATCAATTCACCAACGATCCGACAGCAAGGTCTGGCAATGCAGCTTCTACGTTCCCACAGAGGAAGGGCGCTCTAAGCAAATAAAGCAATCGACTGGTACCACGAACCGGCGCGAGGCTGAACGCCGTGCCGTGGAGCTTGAGAAGGCAGCACGCGACGGCGCAGGCGTTTCCCCGGAGAAGGGCTCTAAGATCAATAGTATCATCCAGGCTGCCGCTGAGGATGCCTTGAAGGAGCGACTGACGATCACGAAGGCCCGCGCCTACCTTTCAGAGATTCTCAAGCTCTCCACGGGCGAAGAATTGACCACCTTTACCGTCGCGTCATGGTCTGCCGAATGGCTGAAACGCAAGGAACCGCTAGTAGCTGCCTCGACGTTTGCTCGTTACGAGAAATCACAACGTGTCTTTCGGGAATGGCTGGGTGATCGTGCGGACAAACCCTTAGAGAGCCTCACCGCTACGACTATCCGGGAGTTCAGAGACTCATTGAAGCCAGGGCGGACCGGGCGAACCGTGAACGCTTATCTCAAGGATGTGCGTAGCATCTTGGGTGCTGCCGTCCGTGAAGGGCTACTGAGCACGAATCCTGGGGCAAGCATCGAGCCGCTGCCACATGGTGACTCCATAGCCAAGCAACCATTCACTCCAGGCGAGGTGGGTAGTCTCATCGTTGCCGCTCCTTCTGCCGATTGGAAGGGTGTGATCTTGGTGGCTGCGTTCACGGGCTTACGCCTCGGGGATTGCGCGCGCCTGCG
>CALLLI010000086.1 GCA_938082635.1 uncultured Verrucomicrobiales bacterium | reverse complement strand
ACCTAGCTGCTAGTGGCGCGAGGATCGTTGGCGGTGATGGCTCGGTGATTAATCAGATTCCGTTAGCAGCCTTCACGCCTCCGGGAGTGATGGAGAGTTTCGCTGAGATCAAGGGAACAGCGACTGCCCCAAACTTTGTGGTCGTGATGGTTGGGACGAATGATGTGATGCTGCTGATCGAGCCCAATGGAGCCGATACGTTCGCACCTGACACTCCTGGTGATTTTACCTCCGCTGGAACGTTCACTGATACCGATGAGACAGGATCGACGGAACATCCAGTGGCGTCTATGATATCCCGCTATCTGAGCCTCGTTGAAGACATCGCGACTGAGTTTCCGCCGTCCACGAAGATTATTGGTGTCGCTATTTCTCCGGCAGATTCGAGCGTCGCTCCTGAAGACGTCTTCGGCGGTCCGGGCTCTCGTTTTGATCTGGCTAAAAGCGATATGGCCACCATGGTCCCCGTGCTGAACGGGCAGATTCAGAATCTCATGGGCGGCTTGGGAGATCGGTTCTCTTATGTGAATCCTAGTCTGGCGGTCGAGGATCTCGTCGACGGGCTGCATCCATCAGACGATGGTTACAAGAAGATTGGTGACGCAATCGCCGACTTTATCAATGCGAACGAATTTCCGGTTCTTGACGTGATTGGAGATCAGGAGATCGCGGAACTGGTGACTCTTGAGTTTGATGCGAATGCTACAGACGGAGACAATCTCACTTACAGTCTTTCTGACGATGCTCCTAGCGGTGCGATGATTGATGAAGATAGCGGTGAGTTCACGTGGACGCCAACAGCGGCACAGGGGCCTAATGTTTACTCCTTTGACGTGATCGTGACCGATGACGGTTCTGGGACCTTCTGTGCGAGCGAGCGGATCACAGTCAATGTGACCAGTGACGATCCCTACGACACTTGGCTGGCAGCGAACTTTGCTTTCGAGGACCTAGGCAATCCTGACAAAGAAGCGACCGTGTGGGGACGCCAAGCGAATCCTGACGGTGGTGAGAGGGCGAACGAGTTTTAGTTCTATCTTGGCACAGACCCGAATGTCTTTGATGAGCCCGATTTCGAAATCGTGGGTACGCCTACAGGTGCGAAGGCGGTCTACTTGAAGGCGGAAGAGGCGCCACTGGGCGACATCCAGATCGAGTGGCCCACGGATATGGTGAATTGGAGCAGTGCTGGGATCACTCGCCTAGTGACGGGTGCCGCGTCTAGTGGTAAGGAGCCGGTTGAAGCAGAGGTTACTTCCTCTGCGGACAGAATCTTCTTCCAGTTTGTAGGTCAGGCACTATAGGGCCGAGCGCGGAAGCGCTTGCCAAGCTGGGGGCTGCCTTCTAGTTTCCCCTCAGTCTATGATAGCTCTGAAGGAAACACCTCAAATCGCCACCATGAACATCGACGGCATTTCCGTCGAGTTTACCGAGGGCGAGACGGTCTACGAAGCTGCGCAGCGTGTGCAGCAGAGTATTCCCACGCTGTGCTACGACCCGCGTTTAGAAGCCTTTGGCGCGTGTCGGCTCTGTGTGGTGGAGGTGGAAGGCATCCGAAATCCTGTGGCGTCCTGCACGACCAAGGCCACGGCTGGTATGGTGGTGAAGACTAAAACGCCTGCGATTGAAAAGCATCGTAAGACGCTTCTTGAGATGGTGGCTTCAGAGAACCGCCAAGTTGACGTGGATCCTCTGCGGGGTTTCGCCTCACAGGAACTCACGAGTCTCGTGGTCGATTACGATGCCAAGACGGGACGTTTTCAAGGCAAGCAATCTGGTAAGACGAACACGGATGATAAGAATCCCTTCATCTTGCGCGACTACGATAACTGCATTTCTTGTTATCGTTGTGTAAGGGTCTGCGCCGAGCAAGAGGGTGACTTTGCGATCAATGTGATGAACCGCGGGTTTGAAACTCAGATTATCACGGAGTTTGGCAATGACTTGCGCGACTCGTCCTGCACTTTCTGTGGACAATGCGTCCAAACCTGTCCGACGGGAGCTCTCGCCGATATGAAAGCCCTCCGCGCGGCAGACAAGCCGGGTGAGATCAAGAAGACACGTTCCATCTGTCCATACTGCGGGGTCGGATGCTCCGTCGATATCCTATCCAAGGGAGATTCCATCGTTGGTGTGCAACCCGCCATGGATGGCCCTGCCAACGAAGGGGCGCTCTGTATTAAGGGCCAGTTTGCTTTCGACTTTGTCCAACATGATGACCGTCTAAAGAAGCCGCTCATTCGGCGCGATGATGGTGAATTGCATGAATGTGAGTGGGAAGAGGCTCTCGACTTTACTGCGGCTGGTTTCAAGGCGGTGCGAGAGGAGCATGATCGGCATGCCATTTATGGCATCGCTTCAGGAAGGGCTCCGCACGAAGCCGCTTATACGATGCAGAAGTTCATCCGAGCTGGATTCGGAACGAACCAAATAGATAATTGTAGTCGAGCCTGACACGCTCCCACGGTTGCCGGTCTGGCAGCCACTATCGGTCGCGGTGCCATGTCAAACCCACTGGCTGACATGGAGAAGCCGGATGTGATCTTCGCCATAGGCACGAACATGACCGAGTGTCATCCGGTTGCCGCAACTCGTCTCAAGAAGGCCATCGCGAACAATGCCAAACTCATCGTGGTCGATCCGCGCCGTATTCGGCTAGCGGAGATGGCGGATGTCTACTTACCCATCCGGGTGGGATCGGATGTCGCGCTCTTGTTAGCCATGGCGCACGTCATTCAACGTGAAGGCCTGTTAAACAAGGCCTTCATGGAAGAGCGCACGACAGACGCCGAAGCCTTCCTAGAGCATATCAAAGAGTTCACGCCTGAGTGGGCTGCCGAGATCACGGAAGTTCCTGCTAAGGACATCGAGCAAGCGGCCATCTGGTATGGCGAAGCGGAGCGAGGATCCATCTTCTACACCCTTGGTATTACGGAGCACATCTGTGGCGTGGACAATGTACAGAGCCTTTGTAATCTCGCTTTAATGACAGGGCACATTGGCCGAGAAGGTACCGGTGTGAATCCCATGCGTGGTCAGAACAATATCCAAGGTGCCGGGGACTGTGGTGCTGTTCCAGGGAATTTCCCTGGATTCCAAGCCTGCAATGATCCCGCATCGGTGGAGAAATTCTCGAAACTTTATCAAACGCCTATTGATGCTGGCAAAGGCATCACCAAAGTCACGGCTTTGAACGAATGCGGAAAGAGTATTCGCGCGATGATCATTGATGGAGAGAACACCGTCGTGTCCGATCCAGATCGCAAGCACTGCGAGCATGCTCTTAAGAGCCTGGATCTCCTCGTGGTCATTGATATTTTCCGCACGGAAACGGCTGATCTAGCAGACGTCGTGTTCCCTGCTACCTCGTGGGGGGAAACGGATGGCGTGTGCACAAACACGGAGCGCCGTGTGCAGCGCTTGCGTGCGGCAGTGCCTGCCGTGGGTGAAGCAAAGCCGGATTGGTGGATTGTCAGCGAGATCGCTAAGCGGATGGGGGTGCCCGGTTTCGAGTATGATTCTGCTAAGGAGGTCTTCAACGAACTTTGCAGCATCTCGCCGATTTATAATGGGCTCGACTGGGATCGCATCGACAAGAGTGAGTATCAGTGGCCTGTGCCCGACAAGGATCACCCTGGCACGCCCATGTTGCATGAAGGTGAGTTCAAGAACGGTCGGGGTGTTTTCAAGGTCCTTGGGTATCGTGATCCAGCGGAAGTCATTGATGACGAGTTCCCGATCTGGCTGACCACTGGACGCCGTTTGCAGGCCTATCACACGCGTACCCAGACTGGGCGGTCTGCAGGGATCGACTATCTCTTACCTGAAGAGCTTCTTGAGATTCACCCGGACGATGCGGTGGCGCTCAATTTAGCTGATGGCGACACCTGCAAGCTAAGCAGTCGACGGGGGAGTTTGGAAATTAAAGTGAAAACCACGGACCAATCACCGCGCGGCACCGTCTTCGCTAGCTTCAGCTTTGCTGATGTGCCTATCAATATCCTGACCGGATCAGGTTATGATCCGGTTACAGAAACAGCAGAACTGAAGGTCTGCGCTGTTAGGGTCGAGACTCTGGCTTAGGCTAGTAAGTGCTAAGGTTCTTCAGCCTCAACTTCTTCGGGCTCTTCCGGCAGAGGTTCTGGTGGATTAGGAATGGGTGTGAAGTCGAGGCGAGGACGAATTGCGTGGTAGCGATCGATTTCAGGATCCGCGATGATCTGTTTGTGACCACTGCCCCATTGCACCACCATGTGATCAATCTTCTCATGCTTCCCCAAGCCAAAGTGGGCGGTGGTGGGTCCTTGCATCGTCGGGGTGAGGCCCGTGTGAATGAAGCGCTCGCGTAGCCCAAAGTCACCCACGAGGCGTATTGTAGCCCCACCTGGGATAAAGCCAGGCGCATTGGGGGTTAGATGGACACCTAACCAATGGCCTTCTGTCTCGAGGGTATTGCCATAGATGACGAGACTTTGCTCCACCGCGAGCCGGTCGTTCTGGGGGAAAGTCCGTTGAGCGATACAGAGTAAGTCCAACTGACCATCGAGATTTAAGTCAACCGCGAGTGCTGCAGGAGAGTCTTGCGAGAGCCCCACGCCATGGAGAAATCCCAGGTCCACAAAGCCTCCCAGGTCCCCAAAGCCTGGTGGTGTGTTGATCTGAAGACGGTTCGGCTCGTACCCGTACCAAGAAATGTCGCCCGTCTTTAGCGCGGCGAGTCTTGGTGAAAGCGTAGGTGCTTTGAGGTAAGTTGTTAGAATCTCTTTGCGCACACCATCGGCGAGGAAGACGTCGTGCCTCCAGAACTGGCTGTCGAAATCCGATACCGAGCGGCCAGTGACATGGCCAGTCGAGAGGTAGAGGTCGTCGTCGTTGTCGAAATCGGCTGCTGTCGCACTCTTTGTCCAACCGGTATTCTTGGCATCGGCATTGAAGGGCCCCACATCGTAACCACGTTCAGGTTGAGAGAGGAGCAGTTGATTACCTGAGGTGAGTATAGCTGCGAGTGGACGGAAGTCAGGGAAATCTGCCCGCTCTAACTGTAGAGCTTCCATCCGCTGCATGGCGGTCGACCAACGGCCACCGATGAAGAAGTCGAGG
The DNA here is from genome assembly GCA_938082635.1 of uncultured Verrucomicrobiales bacterium. GTDB lineage: Bacteria > Verrucomicrobiota > Verrucomicrobiia > Verrucomicrobiales > DEV007 > JAACDM01. The sequence goes on along the minus strand of CALLLI010000086.1, from coordinate 14,022 downwards.
CGGTCGTCACTATCAAAGCGACCGATGGCAGCAGCCTGGCCTAACAAATGCCAGTCGCTGAATATGGCATCCGTCGCCTCGGTGAAGACGCCGTTTCCATCATTGGTATAGAGTTCCACGCCGGCGTAGTCGCTCGTGACGAGTAAGTCCTTGTCAGAATCGTTATCGATATCGACCAACGCGGCACTGCGCGTCCGACGTTTGCGGTGGGTCCCTAGATTGGCTTGACCGGTGATGTCTGTGAAGAGGCCTTCGCCGTCATTGCGGTAGAGGCGTGAGGGAAAGCCATCATTGGCATCATTGAGAGACTTTGGCAGGACACCCCGGTGGTAGGTTGGGCGATTTTGAGCCATCCACACATCGAGGTCGCCATCATTGTCGACATCACCGACGGCGAGTGCACTGGGATAGTCGGCGACCTCAGGCCATGGCTGCATCGGTTCTGGATTGAAGTTTCCTTCTTCAGTTCCTAGCAGAAGCACGGAAGTGCCGTCCGCGAGGAAACCAAGTAGATCGGTGTCGCCATCTCCCGTAAAGTCAGCGGCCACGGCAGTGCTACGTAGGCCGATATCCGTAGGTAGGAGAGGGGCATTAGTGAAATTAAACTCGCCCTGATTTATCAGGCGCAGGTTGACGCCTCCCAGGATAATGTCAGGGAGAAGGTCGCCATTGAAATCGCGCACGATGACCGGTGAAATGCGTGCGGCCTGACGTTTGTTAGGATCGCCGACTGCGTAGCGTTGTTTCTGCTCGAAGGCCTCGCCTTCAGCCAACGTCCGCCAGCGAAGGTTCTCTACCACGATGCGAGCGATGGGTCCGACCGGCTTGGCCGCTTCGTTAGGCCGATCCCAGGTCACGGCAAGTTCGCCTTTGAGCATGTGGCGGGCGAGGATAGTATCCGCACCTTTTGAATCGGCTGAAGTTGCATGGCACTCGATTGAGACCTTGGCCGAGTCGAGGTCGTTCGTTTCAGAGCTCCCTGGTTTAAACTCGACGAGTCGCAGTCTGAAATACTGGATGACTGTTTTAGACTCTGCTAGTTTTTCAATCCATGTTTTCCAGTCGGATGACTCCCAAGAGATGGGATTTCCTTGGAGGTAGGCTTGCGTAACGCTCCAAGCGAGATCATTGGCTGGACCGAGCTGTCGAAACTGGAGCTCGCCAAAGGTGAGACGCTTGAGCTCGGTCAGGCGCTGGGAAGACATTCTGACGCGATCCACGAGGTCATCCAAACTTGCCTGGTAGGCGAGCGCCTCGATCTCAGGGCGCCAGATGCGCTGGTCATTCTGCTGTTGATCGAGGTAGAGTTGTCGTGCTCCTTGGACGATAGGATCTTCCTCTTCACGGGTGCGTTTTTTGCAGCCAGCGCTCATGAGGAGCCCGAGAGTGAGGAGCGGAAATATCCACCAGGAGTGTGCGTGCCGGAATCGATCTACCACGGTCACACCATTCCGATAAGACCCGCGTTGGCAAAGAAGAAAGTGATGGGATCGGGCGGGTAGCGGGACAATCTCAGAGATTCAGGGCAGTGATTTATTGTCTACTCTGACTAAACTTGCCTGTTTGCAGGTCGAGAGATGGGCAAAGGCTCGACAGGGGCGTCGCACGTGGTGAAGCTCTGCTCTTCATGATCCCACTGGTTCGTCTGATTCTGTTCGCTCTAGCGTCTTTCCTTGGCTGTGCTGCTGCGGCTCCACAGCCAAACGTGCTCTTCATTGCGGTCGATGACTTGCGCCCAGAACTGGGCTGTTATGGTTCGCGTGCAGTGACGCCGAATCTTGATGCCTTGGCAGAGAGTGGGCTGACCTTTGAACGTGCCTACTGCAATCAAGCGGTTTGCGGTGCTTCGCGTCTCGCGCTCATGTCAGGGCTTTATCCTGAGCACACGGACGAGCGGAGCTTTCACGTCACCGCCTGGCGCCAGCGTTTGCCTGAAGTGATTACCTTGAATCAGCATCTGACGACTCACGGCTACACGACTGTGGGGCTTGGAAAGATCTATCATGGGAGCAGTGGCAAAGGTGTGGATCCGGAGAATTGGACCCACTGGTTGAACGTGAAAGGCAAGGCATTGTATGCTGATCCTGACAATGCGGCGGCTCATCGGGAAGCGTCCAAGAAGCCCAAGCCTAACGGTCGCGGCACGATGCGTGGGCCGTTGACTGAATTTGCGGATGTGCCAGACAACACCTACGACGATGGCGCGCGAGCCGATGAAGCGGCCGCTCAATTGTCTGCGCTGGCCGAGGCAAAGTGTCCTTTCTTCTTGGCGGTCGGTTTCACAAAACCCCATCTCCCTTTCATTGCGCCGCAGCGTTATTGGAATCTCTATGACCGTGACTCGTTTGCTTTGCCTTCTAATCAAGCGGTGCCGCCTGGTTATCCCAGTTGGGCAAGCAATGTTGCGGCAGGGGAAATGCGAGCCTATTCTGATTGTCCGCAAGGCATCTTGCCAAGCGCGTTTCCGGAGCCCTTGAACAAGCGTCTCATCCACGGCTACTATGCTTGTGTCAGTTACATGGACGCTCAGGTGGGCCGCCTTCTCCAAGCGCTTGACGCGAATGGCCTGATCGACAACACAGTCGTGATCTTCTGGTCGGATCACGGTTGGAAACTCGGAGATCATGCATCTTGGTGCAAGCACACCAACTTTGAATGCGACACGCGAGTCCCTCTGATTGTACGTCATCCTCACAAAGTTACGGCAAAAGGCAAGACGTCGGCCTTGGTGGAGTTGATCGATCTCTACCCCACTTTATGCGATGTCTTAGGTCTGGAGAAGCCGTCCCATCTTCAGGGCGAGTCCTTTGCAGGACTCCTGGAAGAGCCTCAACGTGCGCATCGTTCTTCTGCCTATTCCTCGTACCGTCACCGTGCTGACCAAGGCATCGGTTCTGTCGTCGGCCATAGTCTGCGCACAGCGCGCTATCGCTACACCGAGTGGTGGCAGCGTGAAAGTGATCGTGTGGTGGAACGCGTGCTCACCGAGATCGAACGCTACCCTGGCGAAGTGACGAACTGCTTGGAAGAGAACGAGGGGCTTGCGAGCGAGCTTTCTGTCCAGTTGCGGCAACGCGTGCTTTCTGTGCGGCCGTGGGTCGATCTGTTCAACGGCAAAGACCTTGCAGGGTGGAAGGCGAATACCGATCCTGATGCGTTCAAGGTTGTGGATGGTGTGATCAGGACCCAAGCGACGGATTCGAAAGAGCGTAGTCATCTCTTCTACACGGGAGCCGATGAAGACACCTTAGAGTCGTTTCGCGATTTCGAATTGGAGGCCGTCGTCCGAAGCGAACCGGGCTCTAATTCGGGAATTTTCTTCCACACTGACCACGAGCCGCGTGACGACAAGCTGCATCTCAAGAACGGCTACGAAATTCAGCTGAACAGCACTTCGAAAGAGAAGCGAAAGACGGGAAGTCTCTATGCGGTGGTGGATGTGGGTGAGTCGATCATTCCTGATGAAACCGAGTGGCACACCGTGAAGGTGAAGGTGCTAGGACAGCGCGTCCAGTGCTGGCTCAATGGCAAGGAGGTGATCGACTATACGGAGCCGGTGAATGTCGAGCGTCCCTCCAACCGCATTGGCCGTGTTCTGCGTAGCGAGGGCGGCGCGATTGCCCTCCAAGCTCATGACACCGACAGTGTCTATTTCTTCAAGAGTCTCCGTGTTAGAAAGCTCTGACAAAGGTCTACATCCAAGAAGCCAACGCGCTTTCAAGTTCGGGCGAGCGGGTCACGCGAAACTGATCGCCTGCGCGCACGAATTTCACTTCTCCTTGCGAGGTGCGGATCGTGAGATGGATGGGCGTTTCACCGCGGTTTGCCGACGACAGGATGTTTCGGATGGAATGCAGATCTTCGTCGGTCGTCCGGCCACTCGTGAGGTAGAGCATCAGCGCAGGGTTATACTTCACGAGGTCATCAGCATTTCCGCCTAGTTTCTCGTAGCGATCTAGCTTGGTCTTGATAGGGCGTGCCGTCGGATCGATGCGACAAGGCGTGATCTGGGAGGCCACGAGCCGTCGGGTTTCCGTTCGAGAATCCACCTCCACGGCAGCCATGATACGAATCACTGCCCCGGAGACTAACAAACCGCGATCGGTCTTCTCAAAGACATCGTTCCACACCAGAACTTCGGCCGAAGCATAAAGATCTTCTGTGATCATAATGGCGAAGGGCAGCCCCTTGGCTTTGGTATACTTGACCTGTGCTGACGAGACGAAGGCGATGAACTCGTGGGTGATCTGGTTTCGGCGATCTTTGCTTACTTCCAGCTCGTCCAAGTCGAGGTAGGAACGCACTTTCGCTTTGCTAAGAATGGTGTTCCGGTAGGAATCAAGTGGGTGGCCAGTGACGTAGAAGCCTAATAGATCCTTCTCGAAGGTGAGGATCTCATCCTTGGTCCATTTCTCCTCCACAACCTGCTCTTGGGGCGCGGCTGCAGTGATGTCGAGTGTATCAAAGAGCGAGCCCTGGCCCGAAACGCGGTCCTTCGTGGCTGCTTGGGAAGAGGCCACGACTTGAGCGATACGTGAGTAGAGTGCCGGGCGTTCCTCGCCCGTAAAGTCGAACGCACCCGCTTTGATGAGGGATTCCATCGCCTTCTTGTTCACGCTCTTTGAATCCACACGCGTGGCGAAATTCTCTAAGCCGGTAAACTCACCCTCCGCCGCTCGTTCTTTGAGGACCATTTCCATGCCCCCTTGCCCGACACCCTTAATGGCAGCCAAGCCGTAACGAATGGCCGTGCCGGTTCCATCGCGGCCGTTCTGGCTGACATCATCGATCCGCTCCGGGGCAAACTTGATCTGGGAACGGTTGATATCCGGCGGGAGGATATCGATGTCCATGTTCTTACATTCATTCACGAACACGGAAATTTTCTCGGTGTTGTTGATCTCGTTAGACAAGACCCCGGCCATGAACTCCACCGGGAAGTTGGCCTTCAAATAAGCGGTCTGATAGGTGATGAGCCCGTAGGCGCAGGAGTGCGATTTGTTGAACCCGTATCCCGCAAACTTCTCCAGCGTATCGAAGATCTTGTTCGCTTTCTTGGGCGCGATCTTGTTCGCCGCAGCACAACCGGCAACGAACTTCTCACGTTCGATTGCCATCTTGGACTTGTCCTTCTTACCCATGGCACGGCGAAGCAAGTCCGCTTGTCCTAGCGAATACCCAGCAAGCAAGTTGGCAGCCTTCTGCACCTGCTCCTGGTAGATCATGATCCCGTAGGTATTGGCAGAGACCTGCTCAAGGAGCGGGTGCTCATACTTGATCTCTTTCTCTCCTTTCTTCCGCGCGATGTAGTCAGGAATGAGGTCCATCGGACCTGGACGATACAGGGCGAGAAGCGCACTGATGTCCTCGAGATCAGCCACGCCAAACTGCTTACACAGATTGATCATTCCGCCGGACTCCAACTGGAACACTGCGATTGTCTGCCCGGCACTGAGCAAGTCGTAGGTTGGCTGGTCATCGGTGACGATCTTCGTGATGTCGAAGTCCGGCACGAACTCATAGATCAAATTGACCGCGTCTTGGATGACTGTCAGGGTCTTTAGCCCCAAAAAATCCATCTTCAACATGCCGAACTCGGTCAGCGGTCCCATGGCGAGCTGCGTCACGACTTCGCCTTCATTTCCCCGCGTCAGGGGAATGAACTCGTCTAGTGGGCGGTCGCCGATGACGACACCAGCCGCGTGAATTCCTGTGCCACGAGTCAGGCCTTCCAAGTAAGTGGCGTACTTCCAAAGCTGCTGCACGCGTCCGTCTCCCTCGATCGTCTCTGCGAGCTCGGGATTCTTCTCACGTGCTTCCGATAGCGTGATCCCAAGTTCCGCTGGGATCATTTTGGAGATGCGATCCGCCTCCGTGTAACCCATGCCAAGCACACGACCCACGTCGCGGATCACACTCTTCGCACCCATCGTGCCGAAGGTGATGATGTGAGAGACGGCGCGTTCGCCATACTTCTGCCGCACGTACTCGATGACTTCACCTCGACGGGACTGACAGAAGTCGACGTCGACATCAGGAGGCGAGACACGTTCCGGATTGAGGAAACGCTCGAAGATCAGGCTGAACTTGATCGGGCACAAATCCGTGATTCCTAACACATAGGCTACGAGCGATCCCGCCGCCGAACCACGGCCAGGCCCCACGGGGATCTTCTGTTTCTTCGCCCAGTTGATGAAGTCCCAGGTGATGAGGAAGTAGGAAACGAAGCCCATCTTCTCCATGATCCCGATCTCATACTCGAGGCGTTCCTTCAGCTCGGGATCTTCGGCAGCGCGTTCTTCGCCGTAGCGTTCGATCATGCCCTTATCACAAAGATTGCGAAAGTAGATATCTCGAGGCGAGCCATCAGGTGAATCGAACTCGGGATACTTCTCTGAACTCGTGGAATCCAGTTTCAGCTCGACGTTGCATTTCTCAGCAATCTCCAACGTGTTCCGACAGGCTTCTGGGTAGTCCTTGAAGACCTCGTACATCTCCTCGGCCGTCTTGAAATAGACCTCCTCAGGATAGTGCAGACGTTTCTCATCATGGACATGCACTCCAGTGCCGATGCAGATCATGACATCGTGACATTCGTGGTCCTCCCGATTCAGGAAGTGCACGTCATTCGAGGCCACTAACTTAAGATTGAACTCTTTGGAAAACTCAATGAGCTGCTTGGTGCACTTGTGCTGCTGCTCTAAGCCGTGGTCGTGCAGCTCCAAGTAGAAGTCGTCTTTCCCAAAGATGTTGATGAAGTCATCAACGCTCTGACGTGCAAAGTCGATCTGGTCATTGACGATGTGTTGATTTATCTCACTAGCAAGACAACCACTCAAGGCAAGCAAGCCTTCGCTATGCTCTGCCAGGCATTCCTTGTCTACACGTGGCTTGTAGTAGAAGCCCTCAAGGTGCGCCTTCGAGGTCAGCTTGATCAAGTTCTGAAAACCCACCTGATCCTTCGCTAAGACGGTGAGGTGGGAGGCGTTGCGTCGGCCCGGCACCTGCTTCTTCTCATGCATGGAACTGGGAGACATGTAGATTTCACACCCAAAGATCGGCTTCACCCCATGCTTCTGCGCCTGCTGAAAGAAATCCACGATCCCGTAGAGATTCCCGTGATCCGTCATGGCGAGCGCCGGCATCTCATACTTTGCCGCCTTCTTCATGAGCTCAGGAATTCGGTTAGCCCCGTCTAGGGTCGAGTATTCCGTATGAACGTGCAGATGGACAAAGTTGTCGGCTGGCATAGCGCCACCATACAACGGCCTTCTCGAATCCCGGCAAGGCCGATCTGGAAGGGATTCGACAGAAGCGGTAAAGCGGCACTGTATTTATAAGAAATTTGAAAACAAACGTCGCCGAGGCGGCAGCTTTCTATCGTAGCTCGACTTTCCAAAGTCGTGGCGAGAGTGGGGCCTGTTGTCCAAAAGCGACATTGGAATGTCACGCTACGTTTGAGTTCACGCCCCTGAGACACGGTGCTAGCTTTGAACTGTGAGCTGACAGTTCCCGCAATCTTGAAGTGGTGCCCTGCCGATCAGACGAACGCGATTGCAGCGACGGGCCATCGATCTACGGAAGCCGATGGTGAGTGCCTGCTCTGGCTCCACAACTTTCTCATAGAGGATAAAATCCGCCTTGCAAATTTGGGGCTGCTACCCAAGCGGGATGGCCAGGGGCGAGTGTGGTGGGAGCTTCCGGAAGTGGAAGTGCGAAGTGTAATATGTAGTGAGGATCCCTCAGGGGATGCGTCCACAGAGGTCGTGCTCAGGCCTTCTTCACCTTTGGCACAACGAGCGATGTGCCGGTCATCTCTTCGGGCTGCCCAACGCCGAGTAGGGCGAGAAGGGTGGGGGAGACATCAGCGAGGATGCCGTCCTTGACCCAGCAGTCCTGAGCGTCTGCGGCGACATAGAACATGTGCACCAGAAAAGTTGTGTGTGCGGTGTGTGGCGAGCCGTCTGGCTTGATCATGACCTCGCAATTTCCGTGATCGGCGGTGATGAGAAGTTTGCCGCCCAACTCTAACGTCTTCTCAGCCACTTGCTTCACGGCGTCGTCGATCGTCTCAACGGATTTCATCGCGGCTTCGACCGAACCGGTGTGCCCGACCATATCGGGATTGGCGAAATTCAGAATAACAAGGTCATTGTTAGGAAGGTTCTTGAGAACCTTCTCGAGAAGCCCTTCCGTGCTCATTTCTGGCTGAAGGTCGTACGTTGCGACATCAGGTGAGTTGACGATGATGCGGTCCTCTCCCTCAAAAGGTCTCTCTAAACCGCCATTGAAGAAATAGGTGACATGCGGGTACTTTTCAGATTCGGCGATGCGAAGTTGTTTGAGGCTGGCGCGTGAAACGACTTCTCCGAGGACGTTCGGGAGGGTGTCCGGAGCGAAGACGACAGGGCAGTCGTAGGTGGCATCGTATTCTGTCAGAGTGACAAAGTGGGTATCAGGCCGAACTTCGCGGTCAAAGCTGTCGAAATCTTCATTGAGAAAGGCTGCAGAGAGCTGGCGAGCACGGTCGGCGCGGTAGTTGAAGAAGAGGACAACGTCGCCATCATTGATGCGCTGTTCGTTGGCGTTGCCGAATATCATGGCTGGCATGAATTCGTCTGTCTTGTCTTGGCCATACTTCTCCGCGACGGCTTCAGAAGGAAGGACTTCCTTCTCCTCACCGCGTCCTAAGACAATGGCGTCCCAGCCTAACTTAGTGCGGTCCCAACGCTTGTCGCGATCCATGGCGAAGTAGCGTCCCACGACGGTGGCAATGCGCGCCCCATGCTTGGCGAGGCGGTCCTCGCATTCTCCTAAAAACTTCTCGCCGCTGGTGGGTGAGGTGTCTCGTCCATCCGTGATGGCGTGAACCATGACGTCATCAACCTGGGCCTTGCTGGCGAGTTCTGCGAGTTTGATGAGGTGTTCTTGATGGCTGTGGACGCCGCCGTCCGAGACGAGCCCGATCAGATGAAGTCGGCGACCGCGTGCCTTGCGCAGGGCGAGCTGTAAGACGGTGTTCTTGGCGAGATCTCCGTTCTTGAGGTCTCGATTGATCCGTGTGAGATCCTGATAGACGACCCGCCCGGCACCGAGGTTGAGGTGGCCGACTTCAGAGTTGCCCATTTGCCCCTCGGGCAGGCCGACATCAAGGCCGCTGGCGCTGAGATGCCCGTATGGGTAGTTTTTGAAGAGTACCTCGTCGTGGAAAGGCGTGTTGGCGAGAATGGCTGCGTTGCCGTCTTTCTTAGCGGTCGCTTCGCCGCCGGGATTGTCACCCCATCCGTCTCGGATGATAAGAACTACAGGTTGTTTGGGCATGAGAGGTAGAATTGGGATGGGCTGTTGTAACAGGTGGAAAGGTTATAGCAGTTAGGTGTCGAGATGGGAGGGCTTTCCCTTATAGGTAAGGCCCTATATCATCTTCGTCTTCCGGTGCAAACGGCAATTTGGTAGCCTATCAACGTAGGCTTTTAAGATAGGCTAACAAGTCGGCTATCTCGTTGTCGCTGAAGGCTTGAGCAAGACCGGCTGGCATTATGGATACGTCGCCTGCTGTCATCGTTGCAATGTTAGCAATCGAAGTCGTGGTTTCCTGAAGCGCGGCATCTCGCAAGAGGACGCCTGAACGATCATGGTGCCTGATGAACCCGGAAAGCGACTCGCCCGTGGAAGTGGTCGTGATGGTGTAGTGGACATACGCGGTCTCGATGTCGGCTGAGGGAAGAAGCAAGCTTTCTAACAAATATGCCTTATTGCGACGACTACCAATGCTGTCAAAGGTTGGGCCAAAGTCACGGCCCATAGAGCCAACCTGATGACAGGTGAGACAGATTGTTCCTCGAGTTCCGTGGAGAAGTTTCGCTCCACGCGCTGGATCGCCTTTTAGTGAGAGAATGGCAGCCGGGTCACTTGCAGGTTCGGTCGTGGCATCGCTCGGTGTGGGGGCTGCGTGAACATGGAAGCGCTGAAGGAGATCTCCCACGGCCTCATTGGTGGCGACCAATCCTAGGGGAGAGCCCTGCTTGTGCAGCTGAACAAGAGCTCTGGGAACGTCGTCATCTTCGGACAACGTTCGATTGGCTTCTGGCTCGAGGCTCTCAATCCATTCATAAATGAGGTTCAGGCCTTCGGTATCGACAGCCTTTGAGCCAAGATGGGGCATGCGACCGGAGCCGAGTTTGGCCATGCGGTAGTAGAGGGTGGAGCGCTCGGGTTGGCCTGGTGCGATCACTTGGGCATCTCGGATTCCAAAGATGCCACGTTGTGGCGTCTCGCCGAGCGCGGCAATCCTGTCGTTGGGCAGGTCGCGCACGAGATTCATGGGGACCAAGCCGCCGCCATTCAATCGGTGACAGGAGGCGCAGTTCACGTCCAGGTAGGTGCGCGCAGGGTGTGGCGGAGCCTTCGCTTGATCTCGACGTCTCCGGTTTTGACCTCGGGGTCTTCGGTCCTCAGGGATCACCCCAAGCGTTTGAAGTTCGTAGCGAGTGTCTGCGCTTAGTTGCCAGTCGTTTAGGGCGAGTACATTCTTGGCTTGGTCATTGTGACAGACCCGGCATTCCGAAGAGCCGACGGCATGCCAGGGTTGTGCCCGTGCAGCGTCGCCTTGTCCTAGAGTGATGGTGTATTTTTGTCCGTGCTGTGGGACGAGTTTCGCGTCGCCGCTTTCATTCCAGGCGTAGCTAAACGCCCGCCACGCACTTTGGCGTTTCTGTAAGATTTGAGTTTCGATGGGGCGTTTGGTTTCCGGTGTGCTGAGAGTCTTGACTAGCAAGGTGCCTTCCGGGAAAACCTTCCTCGCGAGGTTCACCTGGCCGCCTTGGGGCAGGGCCATCCAGCGTTGGGAAACGAGGCCGTCGGCCCAGCGTGGGTGCTCGATGTCGTAGGCAATGAGTCCTTCTGTAGGCGTCTGAGTCGCGACGTCACTGAAGAGTCCAGTTTCACTAAGCTTTTCGGGGAACGCCTTGTCAGCGTCCGGTGAAACGGCCTCTTGTTCGCGTGGTGCTAGCTCATAGATTCCGCCGGCGTAGTCGACGATATAGACTTCACCGTCCCACGTTTGTCCAAAGCAAATGATACGCAGTTCACAGTCGGCAATTTCGTTTAGCTTGGTGCGTATTCCTCGATCTTGCCAGAGAGCCCAGATCTTCCCGGTCTCATAGTCCCCGTAGATGTAGGCTCCGCGAAGCTCTGGAAAGCGCTCGCCATGATAGACATAGCCTCCGGTGATGGAACGCGCTTCTGTGTGAGGATGTTCTGCAATGGGTGGAGAGATCGCGACGGGTCCACGTTCCCAAGTGACATTGATAGGTTGTCGGCCTTCCATAATGCTCCAGCCATAGTTGGCACCACGTTGGACTCGATAGACGAGTTCCCACATGTCCCAACCCACATCGCCTAACCAGAGGTCGCCGTTCTTTTTATCGAACGACATGCGCCAGGGATTGCGAAAGCCAAAGGCCCAGATCTCGGGGCGTGCGCCAGCGAGGTTATTGAACGGATTGTCATGAGGGATCGCGTAGGGCAAGCCTGGGTCACGCCTATCCACATCGATGCGCATGACGGTGGATAACAAATTGCTGCAGTCCTGTCCGGCCTTCAACTCGTCGGGGGGATTCGGTTTCTCGGCATCGCCCGCAGAGATGTAGAGGTAGCCATCTGGACCGAATTGCAAGGAAGCACCATTGTGGCCGCCTTGGAACCATGTCAGGAGAAGCCTCCTGTTATTTAGGTCAAGTTGGTTGGTCGCATGATCCATCCGACATTCGATCACACGCGTGCCATTAGGGTCGTGCTGTCCTTGGACCTTAAAGGATAGGTAGACGATGGCGTTCGTTTCATACCGCGGGTGAAAGGCCATGCCGTATAGGTGGCTGAAGTTCTCTACGTGGTCTTTTAGGCTAGCGATGCGGCGACGTTCTGCTGACGAGTCTGTCTGGTCGAAAGCAAAGATGTCCCCTTCTACTTGGATGATGAAGATCCTCTCACTGCCTGGCTCAGGAATGAAATCGACAGGGTTTCGAAAGGTCTGCTCAGAAAACACCCGATTCACCGTGTAGGGCAATGGAGCCGTGAGGTTCCCCTGAAGGGCGGCGTCATCGAAGGGCGGGGCCTCTGCTCCAGCGATTGGTTGAAAGTAGCACAACCCAAGGGAGACAAGGAGCAACGTTCTGATCATGAGGCTACGACAATAGAATCTTCGAATCTCAGAGCGAGCCTCAAGATGAGGAATCCTCGGGTCGTGGATGCAGGGACTGGATAGCAGACTCGCTGCCGTAGATCAGGAGGGTGTCGCCGATTTCGACTCTCTCATGTCGACTGGGAGCGCCAATGAACTTTCCTGACGGCTTGGTGATGCCTAACACAATAATGCCCTTGTCAGCTGGCCGTGAGTCTCCCAGATCTGCTCCAGCAAGTTCATCAGTGGCGGAGATCTCCAGTTCGGAGACACAGTAGCCAGACTGCACTTTGAGTAACAGGTCATAATCGGCCACGTGAACCATTCCCATGCCTACCAGACCCTTTCGGATGCTGGTTTCGATGAGTCTTTGGACCACGCCGATCTTTGCTAGGAGAAAGAGAATGAGGGCGCCAATGATGAGTATGCCTGGAGTGCTCAGCACAGCGTCACTATTCTTCACATCCAGAAAGGTGATGATCGCTGTCGTTAAGGTAGAAGTCAGTCCGACGTTTCCGCTAATGATGAGGTCCCTGATAATACGGCGACGCAAAGGGTGGTTCACCACGTGCTCGGCTTCGCTGGTGGTGAACCCGACTCCGAAGAATGAGGAATAGGCTTGGAAATGGCGATATCCCAGCTTAGGCCTGTCATCATGAGCGCCGTGGCACCGACTCTCACAAGGAGTAGGGAAACGACAGCGATGAGGAAGAGAGCAATGAGAGGGCCAACGATCATTTAAATGTCCTTTAGAATCTGTAGGTGGTTAGGCGTTCTTGCCAGGTTTGTAGTGCTGTGTGGTCGGGAGAGAGCGTTTCGTGTCCGCCGTGTGTGAAATTCTCTAGCACTCCTAACAAGGCGTAGTCGACATAGGTAGGGGCGTTGTCTTGGAGTAGGAAACGACGATTTAGCAATCTGGTATCGAATCTCTCTAACAAAAAGTTAAGCTCTGCTCGGAGTTCTGGTGCTCGTGTTGTCCAGTCTTCGAGACAGCCTCGGCCAAACCGACGTTCCTTATGACGAATGACCGACGTGCGAGCGACGACATCGTTGATCGAGGAAATGTATATTAATGCGCCGTCACTAATTTCCAGCCCAATACTAACGTAGTCGCGTTGACTGGTTGGTGGTGGTGACTTTTAGTCGCCATAGTATCGAACTCGTGAGTGGGAAGTTCTCATGAACCGGCAGACTGATTTCGTAGTCGGGCCATCTTCCCTTTCGACAACTCGATGCTGAGATCTATCAGCTCGCCTGTCCACTGTTTGAACTTCTTATACTCGGCTGTCTCGGCGCGTAGCTCCTTCACGTGTTCGGGCCAGACATGCTCTGTGCGACTCTTCATCTTGTGCGTGTAATTTAGCTGATAGTAGACGCCTGTCTGATTCTCACGATCTCGGTATTGCTTGCTGATGCTCCCTGGTCGCATTGGCTTGATTCTCACTAACTTTTCCAAAAGTTTCTCGATTCGTCTCTCTATCTGGTTGATTTGTGATTTGTTCATTAGCTTATATATGCTAATTTTACGGAAACTTCAAACTGTTTCTATGGATCTTTGGGTAGCTTGGTGGAATATCGTTAGCCTTCTTCGTCCCGCGTTCTCCAGGAGTCGGACCTTTCTCTGGTTTCTTCTCGTCTTGGTTGCTTTCGCTGTTCGAAAGGATCTCGTCGGCGTTACCAGTTTCGTGCGGGCTCTTGGCCTTTCCGAACACTGTTATGAGCCGTTACTACATTTCTTCCACAGTGATGCCGTGAAGATCGATCAGCTTGCTGAACTCTGGCTCTCCATTATAATCAGGCTCTTTCCCGTTTACCTCGTCAATGGTAGGCCAGTCTTGCTT
>CALLLI010000085.1 GCA_938082635.1 uncultured Verrucomicrobiales bacterium | reverse complement strand
CCAGATACTCGGGATCGATTGGAAAGGGGCCTGCCCAGCGGTGAAGTCGGAACTGAAAGGAGCGACGACTTTGTAGTGCCTTCGCGACGCAGGCCCTGGTTTTATAGGGGTGCCACGCCGGTAATAAGAAACTTGGGCTAGCGCTATCCCCTTCTCCGTATTCTAGGTGCGGCAGAACTTGCCTCCTCCCTCAAGCCCAGATCCATTTCTGCGCTGCGATGCATGCTAAAGGATTCTGACAGTGCGGTATACAACTGAGCCGCGTTGGGCCTTCTAATGCGTGGCAAGGAAGCCGTTTCAGCTGCACGTAAAGATCTGTTAGAATTGTATGGGGACGAAGCAGCCTACCCACGGATGACAGCGGCAAATGTCCTCGCTGCCTTTGGGCAAGCAGAAGACTTGGATCCCGCAATCGACACATTGATAGACTCAGCCAACCAGGACCACCAGCCTCTCTTCGAGAATATGTGGGCTTGGAATGCGCTGGATGATCTTAGAGAGAAAGTCACTCCGTGGCTGGAAGAACTTCGCGAAATCAACGCGGCACTGCCCAAAGGCTACGACGGACGCCTCAAGGCCTACGCACCCAGCTTAAAACGAGTGATCATCAAGCGTCTCGCTCCAAACGCAAAGGAGCCTCCCAAGGCTAAAAGCCAGCGGATCCCGGCGTCCTCGGAAAGGCAATGACGTCACGAATGTTCGAAACGCCCGTGACAAACATGATCAGACGCTCGAAACCGAGACCGAATCCCGCATGTGGCACACTGCCGTACTTACGCAGATCGTGATACCAGCCGTAGTCCTCCATAGAGAGATCATGCTGGGCCATGTTCCCTTCAAGCACATCGATCCGCTCTTCACGTTGACTTCCACCAACCAGCTCGCCGATGCCAGGCACTAACAGATCCATGGCTGCGACCGTCTTGTCGTCGTCATTGCGGCGCATGTAGAATGGCTTGATCTCCTTGGGGTAGTCGCAGACCGTGACCGGCGTTTTGAAATGAACCTCTGTGAGGTAGCGCTCATGCTCTGACTGAAGGTTAAGTCCATATTCCACAGGATATTCAAACTTCTGCTTTGAATTAATCAGAGCCTCAACCGCTTCGGTGTAAGGAAGCCGCTTGAACTCGTTATCGATCACATGCTGGAGGCGCTCAAGCAGCCCCTTGTCCACGAATTGATTGAAGAACTTCAAGTCCGCCTCGCAATGCGTTAGCGTATCTTTGATCAGATACTGCACCATGTCTTCCGCCAACTGCATGTCTGCTTGGAGATCGCAGAAAGCCATCTCGGGCTCAATCATCCAGAACTCACTGGCATGACGGGATGTGTTCGAATTCTCCGCCCGGAACGTTGGACCAAAGGTGTAGATGTTTGATAGAGCGCATGCGAACGTCTCGCCCTCAAGCTGTCCGCTCACCGTAAGGTAAGTTGGCGTACCGAAGAAATCGTTCTCGTCCTTCTGCGGCTTCATAGCATGCGGGTCCAGAGTCGTGACCCGAAACATCTCCCCTGCCCCCTCGCAATCACTGCCCGTGATAATCGGCGTGTGCACATAGATAAAGCCACGCTCCTGAAAGAACTGATGCACGGCATAGGCGAGTCGGCTTCGGACACGAAAGACGGCACTGAAGAGATTCGTGCGCGGACGAAGGTGCGCAATGCTACGCAGGAATTCACGGCTGTGTCCCTTTTTCTGTAGTGGGTAGTCGTCGGGACAAGCGCCTAACAGACGCACTTCAGTCGCGAGAAGTTCCCATTTCTGATTCTTGCCCTGCGATGGCACCAGCTTTCCGGTGATCTCGGCAGAAGCCCCGGTTGAGAGTTTCTCGACATCACCGTACGAGTCCAAATCGGAATCAGCGATGATCTGGATGTTCTGCATACAGCTGCCGTCATTCAGCTCAAGAAAGGAGAATGTCTTAGAATCACGACGGGTTCGCACCCAGCCCGCAACCTGAACCTCGTCCAGCGGCTCTTCGCGCTGCAGCACCTGATGAATCAACGTTCTCATGAACAGAGGCTAGAAGGGTTTTCAAGCTTGGCGACTGGAAATCGCGGCTACTCGCTGTCCTCGTAGAGGAAGCTATACGACGTGCCTGCGGCAACACCGTTAGGAGTCACGGCCAAATCCCGCACGCCAGTGACCACAAGGAAACAGGGCGTCTTCGTCAATGGCAACGGCGAGGTAGTCAGCGTGACCGTGAGATCATCCGCACTGAGACGCGCCTTCGAAATCTCCGCGCCGGTGGTCAGAAGATAACTTCCCGGCATCTCCGCGCTTTTCCGCTCCAATTTCTCGGTAAATGTCAGAGTAAGCTGACTTGAAGACACCCGCACGGTGTCCAGTTCCGGTGCGGCGGTATCAGCGACGGTCGCCAGTTTGAGGCTATTGGAAGGAGCACTGGGCAAGAGCGCGCCGTTGAGTGCCACGACGTGATAGCGAAACGTGGTGGCTTCGGGCAACGTCTCATCAATGAACCTTGCCTCTGTTAGATCACCTTTCACCAACACATCGTCACGGTAGAGCTGGTAGTGTCGAATCCCGCTCTCGGCATCCGTCACTGGCGTCCATGTGAGCGAGACTTTACGAGCATCGACCGCCTTCCCAGAAAGCACAGGAGCCGAAGCAGGCGGCGAGCTATCCTGCCCAGCTTCGGCCTCAATGAGCAGTCTTCTATAAGCAAAGAGCGAAGGCGTGCCGCCATCACGAATCGTCACCATGAGGTGATGGGTCTGCGGTTTCGTATCAAAAGGAACCGTGAACTCGATCTTGTCCGTAAGGGACCTGTCCATGTCGACCATCTCCTCATAGGAGCTGGCCTCTGTATAATGCCACCAAGCTTTGCCGATGCGTTGTTCGTCAGCGTCCGTGCTAGCACTCGCATCAAGTGATAGTTTCTGTCCAGCCTTCGCCTTCGCTCTGAGAACGGAACTGCCCACGTTCCCATTCACTGCCGCTGCGGGAGGATGATTGGTTCGCCCTGGACCACGCACACACCAGTCTGCTCTTGCACTCCAATCCCCTTGCAAATGCGTGAGCCACCGCCAGACAGACTTGCCAGGAGACTCTTCGTCACTGGCGTCCCGCCACACGTTAGCGAACCCTGGGAGCAGCTCATACCTTCCTCCCCACCCTCCATAGCTTGGGTTGATATGACTCCCAAGACCATTGGGCACGAGCCTTAGAAAGGTGAGCGAGGGAGACTCCGCATAGAATTCACCTGCCATGTGAGGACCCACCGCATCGGCACCATGGGCCTCATAGCTGGCACACAGTGGGCCATGCTTCTGCAGAATGTTTGTTGCCATCCAATGACTCTTCAAAACGTCGGCATACGTGCCTTCAACATGGCTCTTCCAATCCTCTCCAAGAACAGCGCCCTGCTTGTCCGTCATGATGACTTCCATCTCGGGCCACTCTTTCAAGCCAGCCAGCGCACTCCCACTAAGCTCACCTAAGAAATGGATCGATGTCCGCTTAGCGACTAACACTTTCTGGTCCGCATGCTCTTGCTCGATCTGCGAAAGGGCCTCGATCACCTCGTCTCCGCCTGACCACACCAAGAAATGCAGGCGCTCTTTCGAGGGCTGCAACAGTTGCTCGAGGATCGTCGGCACGCTTGCCTGACGCACCGCAGCCCGAAGCTCTGCAGCCTCAGGAAAACTCGGCGCATTCTCCTGCAAACGCAGCTGACACTGCGCATAGAACCCCAGCCTCTCTTCAATCCAGGCACCATCGCCCTGATGAAGCAACGATTCCAGCTTTAACCCATCCAGGTAAAGCAGCAACCGCACCATGGAACAGCGTTGCTCGCGCGAGCCATCCGTCAGGACAGCCACCCTAGGCCGCGCTTCAGCCAGTGTTATTACAAGAAATGAAGCGAGCAGTGCTAGGCGGAGCATACGCTAGGCTACGGTGTTTCCAATGGAGCCAACGCATCCGCCTTCGGGAAATTGGCGGGTACGGGGATCGTGACATGACCAGAACCGGCCCACTCCGTGCCGCGTTGCAACGTTGTGTAGAAGCCCTGACACTTCATTGAATAGTCAGCATGCCCCAAAGTCGTGTGAAAGACACGGCCCTTGCCATAGTTTGTCACCATCAGCATGGGCTCATCCCGTTTGCTCTTCTTACTGGGAGACGTGGCTAGCACAGTCATGTTCGTCGCAGGGCCACGGAGTTCCGAATACAGCTCATCCTTAGCGTGCTTCCAAGTCTTCGGCAGACCCTTCATGATAGGATGCTCCGTATTCACGGTATTCACGTTGAACTCCCACTGCTTGCCATGCGATCCGCCACGGCCAGGCGAGGTGTCGCGAACCATCTTCCCCTCTTTGTAATAAATGTAAGGCCCGTTCACCTCAGTGCGCGCTCCCCATCCGCCAAGGCCGATCATTTCATTATACTCGCGCCATTGGGGGAAGGCATTGTCAGCCGCATGTACCACCACAAAGCCGCCCCCGATCTTAACATAAGCATCAAAGGACGCTTGAACTTCCTTCGGCCACAGTTTGCCATTGTAGTTGCTCACGACCACGTCGTAATCGGCAAATTGAGGCCGCCACGTATCCCAGCCGTCTTTCGCGCCTTTGCCAGGACTCGTGGAGATATCCACCGTGAAACGCCCACTGCTCTCAAGAGCATGTTTCAGCACGGGTGTGGTCGATTGCCATTTATGATTGTTTTGTCCGTCGATCAGCAAGACCTTCTGAACCTTAGTGGCAGCATCATCTTTGGCAGCTTCGCCTAACCAAAGAGTGGATACGAGAAGACCTGCAAGGAGGCTGAGGGGGAGAATTCGGCGGACGCTTTTCATATGGGATTTGGAAGGAAATGAACACCATCTAACTCGGCTGGCTCACTCTTGTCAAAACGCTTTCCACCCGCTACAACCCCAGCATGAAACCCTCAGACTTCCCTCGCCCTTCCTCTCACTGCGGTTCTGTGGATCGCCGCGCCGCCTTGAAATCCATGGCGGCCCTCTCCGGGGTAACCGCACTAACCGTGGCCGGAGCCGACGGACAGGAACCAGCCGCCGTGAAAGATGACCGAAAGGCCTCGCCCAAGCGGTATTCCATGAAGAAGTCGATCAACCTGTGGGCTTTCCCCTACCCGGATCGGATGACGCTGCGCGAATGCCTGCAATTGGCCAAGGACGCGGGCTTTGACGGGATCGAGCTGAACTACGATCTCGAAAGCGATCTCTCACCCAAAGCTGGCACCAAGGAATTCCAAGCCATTCGCAAGATGGCCGACGAGATCGGTATCGCGATCAGCGGCCTCTGCTCATTCCTCTTCTGGCCTTACCCACTTTCAAGCAATGATGTAGCCAAGCGCGCCCGTGGCCTCGAACTTGCCCAGAAGATGACTCATGCGGCTCATGACCTAGGCACTGATAATCTCCTGGTCGTCCCCGGCGCCGTACACATTCCCTGGCGCGATGACCATGATCCCGTACCGAATGATGTCTGCGATCAACGCGCGAAAGAAGCAATCACGACGCTGCTTCCTCAGGCTGAGAAGTTAGGAGTGCATCTCAACATGGAGAACATCTTCTTCAATGGCTACCTCATGACACCGATGGAAATGAATAGCTTCGTCGATGGCTTTGATAGTGAGCATGTCCAAGTTCACTTCGATACCGGCAACATCATGGAATACCAATTTCCCGAACATTGGGCACGCATTCTCGGCAAGCGAACGAAGAACATTCACCTGAAAGAATTTACAAAGAAAGGCACCGATCATTCGTTAGAGTGCTTCCGTCCTCTGCTCGACGGCACAACCAATTGGCCCGCCGTGATGGAAGCACTGGATGCCACCGGCTACGACGGCTACCTCACCTTTGAATACTTCCATCCCTATCAGCACTACCCAGAAGCTCTTATCTATCAGACTTCGGACTCACTTGATCGCATGCTAGGCAAGCTCAGCTAAGCACTTTGAATAAGTATTTCGAAATCTTCTGGCGCTTCCTCGCCCTGGGATGTGCAAGCTTTGGCGGTCCCGCAGCGCATATTGGCTACTTCCGGAAGGCCTTTGTGCAAAGCCGCGCCTGGCTCGATGAGGAAGCGTTCGCTCGCCTCATGGCACTGAGCCAATTTCTACCGGGACCAGGCTCCAGTCAGTTAGGCTTCGCTATCGGCTGCCGTCGAGGCGGTGTTATAGGTGGCTTGCTAGCCTTTCTTGGGTTCACGCTGCCGTCATTCGCCATCATGGTATTGATTTCCTCAGCTACCCAGACCGACGATACCCAAAGCTGGTTTGGAGGCGTGGTGCAGGGTCTCAAATGGCTCGCCGTAGTCGTCGTGGCAGATGCCACGCTCAGCATGTTTCTGAGTTTCTGTCAGTCCAAACTCACGATGGGACTCTGCGTCGCTACAGCAGCGGCTCTTCTCATCACTCCTGGACTTATTGCCCAGTTTGGCTGCCTTATTCTCGCTGCCATTATCGGCGTGACCTTCCTCAGCAAAGGACAGCAGAAGTCGAATGCCAGCGAGCGCGCCAAGATCCACTTGGTTCCTCTGACGCTATTCGCGGTTCTCTTCGTCGTGACTCTTCTAGGAATCGGAGGGCTCGTTGCGGGTTTCTACCAGGCAGGCAGCCTTGTCTTCGGTGGAGGCCACGTCGTCCTCCCACTCCTCCAGAGTGGTTACAGCGACAGCGTTTCTCAAGATCGCTTCTTGTTAGGCTATGCAAGCGCCCAAGCGGTGCCTGGTCCGATGTTCACGTTAGCCAGTTTTCTCGGTGCCGAAATCAGCCCAGGGAAGCCATGGCTCGGAGGCCTTATCACCACGCTGGGCATCTTCATCCCCGGTTTCCTCCTCATGCTCGCCTTCGGAGATGCCTGGGAAGTCCTCGCCAAACGCCCGAAGTTAGCTGGCTCCGTGGCCGGGCTCAACGCCGCTGTCGTTGGGCTGCTGCTCGCAGCACTCTACCAACCGGTCTTTGTCAGCGCAGTGAAACTTCCGCTACACTTTGCTATCATTGCGGTGGGTTTCTACGCCCTTCGTGGCCTGAAGCTACCTCTACTCGTAATCGTTGGCGGCTTTGCCATTACTGGCGTTGTCATTCCATAGACGTGCTCTTTGAGCTCCGGAATAATTCAAGAGCCAGGAGCCTCCTCGCCACTGAGAACGCTTTGAATCCGGGCCTTCTCTTTCTCTATAAAGGCATTGAACTCTACCATTGGCTTTTGAAAAACGATCATGGTTCCAAACATGATTGCTAGCGGCAAGAGTGCATGCCTTGGCCGGAAAGGCTCGTGCTGCACATAGGAGCCTGTAGACACGTCCCAGAAACTCCGCCTATTCTTCACCAGCGAGTAGTAAGCGTAGGGCACGGCAATGATCTGAAAGATGGGCACGTAGCAACCCAAGCCAATGACGAAGACACCAAGTGAACGCCGTAGAGCGGCACCGAAATTCAATGTCTTCCCCTCAGCATCCACAATCCGGATCCCGACTAGCGCTTTGCCGGGCGTCGTCCCCCATCGATCCAAGCAATAGGCTTCCATGAGATGCATGACGGGCATCAGCATCAGAAGGGCATTCATAAACCCTTCCATGCTAGTATCGATCCATCCTAGCGCTCGCATCGTTAACATCAACGTAAAGCAGAAGAGGAAGAAGAACCAGAAATCCAGATTGCGTGCCCAGAACCGCGTCCACGGGCGAACAACACTCTTAGGCAAGGTCTCCGCACGCTCGCGCTGATACTCAGCGGCTCGCTCAACCGCGTTCAGTCGGCGCTCGTCTTCCAACTCGGCATCTCGCCTCCGAAAGAAGCTCTCGAAAGGAGGCAGATCGCGCAATGCTTGCCACTCGCCCACGCCATCATACCAAGCGAGCTGATTCTCGCTAAACGTGCCTTCACGAAGTTGCTCTTCCACCTGAAATAAGGTGAAGGGGCCCTTCTTCTCTTCATCGATCACCAAGTAGATCTGCATCATGGGAAAACGGTCTTATCAGTCTGAGCGTAGGGCCTTAGCCGGATCCAAGCGCGCGACGGCCCACGCTGGTGGGATCGCCGCGATGGTGCAAGCGATGATCGCGCCAATAGCAATTCCAAAAATGCTGCCGGGGATGATTTCTACCGGGAGCTTCGAGAGCCCGTAGACATGTTGGGGAAAGGGATCTGCTCCGAACTTTCCAATAATCGTGCGGATATTCTCAAGCTGGTAGAGCACCAGAAGACCAAGTGTGACTCCCGACAAGACCCCGCATAAACCCACCACCTGCCCTTGATGCACAAAGACTCGAACAATCTGGCCCGTCCGAGCTCCGATGGCTTTCATCACTCCAATCTCACGACGCTTCTGCACCGTCGTCACAATGATAGTAACACTAACGCAGAACGTAGCCACAACAACGATGATGAACAGGATTACCGACATCAGGCTGCGCTCCATCCGAATCGCTTCAAGACGCGGCTTGTTTTGGTCCACCCAACTCATCGACGCCCACCCATCTGGCAACAAGCCGGAACCTTCAATGCGCGCCTTAAGCTCATCCACCAAGTAGGGATCCTCTGAAAAAATAGCCAAGCCGTGGGCCTCGTCTTCCAAACCAAAGAGATCTTGGCCCACGTTGAGTGGCGGAAGGATAAACTGCTGGTACATGGGCGAGTCGACAACTGCGATTACCTTCAACTCGGTAGGAGCCATGGCCTCTTCCATATTCTCCAGAAACGATTCCGAATCTCCTCGTTCTTCCTTCGGCTTTTCCAAGTGCTCTTGAATATCGCTCATGGCCTTCCGCATCATGATGGGCGACAGCACCGTGATGACATCGCCAATCTGCAAAGTGGTACCATTGGGCTTGTGAAAACTGTCGGCCAGGGATTTACTCACAATCACCCGTTCGTAAAACTCACCAGATTCATCAACACGCGGCTCAAGGTCCAACTCTCCCGCAATCACCATGTCCTGCTCTTTCAGCGACGCTAACTGCGGATCATCTGGCAAAATTGCCTTCATGATAGGATTCTGCACTTCTTCTCCTAACTGAATAATCACATGCCCGGCAACGAACGGGGACTGCGAGACAATACCAGGCACCGAATTCAATGCTGCACTAACTTCATGATAGGTCTTGCCGTCAGCACCACTCTGCGTCAGTTCGGGATCTAACAGCATCAAGTGGGGATCAAAACCTAACAACGTCCGCTGAAATTCATT
>CALLLI010000084.1 GCA_938082635.1 uncultured Verrucomicrobiales bacterium | reverse complement strand
TGGATATCGAGATCGCGATCAACTTCAGAAACAAGCTCCGGGAATTGATAGGTGATTTCGATGGACTGGTTAACGAAACTGTTGAGTTCTGACGAGAGTTCCGCCTCAAAAAGCAGTTCTTGCCGAGCAGAGTGATCGGATCACTGTTGATGGTAGCACTCTAAAAGTCAACGGGTTACGTTGACAAAAGACTAACAGGACACTATCTGATTCTTCAAAAAAATGGGTTCGGCGAAGGTCTAGCTACGCAGCGGGAGTAAGGGCAAATAGACGACTAGTGCTAATAAATCAGCATTTCGACTTGCGATCTGTCCTTGTGGGGCAACCGTAGCGTCATGAACCTCAAGTCGAGTCTTTGCTGGGTTTGTTTGTCTACGATAGCCTTCATGGCAGGAGCTGTAGGCACGGCTTCACTCAAACTAGAAGAGCCGGTCGACTTGAACTCGCCACTGGTTTCTGACCCCAAGGAGACTGAGAGGACGATTAGCCCAGCCCAGCCCAAAGCTCAGATAGCTTTGGCGCAAGATCTGGGATTGGGCCAAGACGAAATTTAGAACTCGCAGTTCCTGCACTGCACTGCATTGACATTTGCTCGACGGGACCGTTCTTTCCCGTTTGATGCTACACCCACCGTCAATGATTTGGGGACTGGCCTGCCTTTGGCTAGCCGGGTGCAGCACGTTCAAAGGCCTCAATCCTCCTCTCGTCAAACCGAGCGCTCCCAGTGCTTGGGCCGCCGTGGACGTTTCAGATGGAGCAGTAGACGGCTGGCTAGAGGACTTTGATCAGGCCAAGGCGTTGGGAGCGCTGGTCGATGAAGCCATCGGAAAGAACTACAATCTCGGCACGACATTAGCACGAGTTCGCCAGGCAATCGCGCGTGCGAACATCACAGGGGCCGCGCTCCTCCCGCAGGCATCGGCTGGTTTGTCAGGCTCACGGTCACAGCGACTGCGTGGTTCGAATTTCGACAAGATAACGGCGAACCAATTTAGCTCGAGTTTCGACATCAGTTGGGAGCTCGATGTCTGGGGGCGGCTGCGCAATCTCAAGTCTAGCGCTCTAGCAGATCTACGAGCAACCCAAGCGGACTACCAAGCAGCCCGGCTATCGCTCGCCGTGAATGTGGTGAGCAACATCCTCAACCTTGTTGAGGTCCAGCAGCAAGCAGAAGTCTCACGTCAGACTCTCAAGAGCCTACGCACGAACCTAGAAATCCTGGACGCAAAGCTTGAAGCCGGCGATGTCGATGATAGGACAGCTCTAGAAATCACGCTCAGTCGCGCGGATGTGCTTCGCTCGGAAGCCAACCTCGCTGCCAGCCAACGCCAAGCAGACGCGTTTAAACGAATTGTGGAATCCCTCCTAGGACGTTACCCCCAGGGAGCGATTCAAGGTCTAACGGATTTCCCATTACTAAAGCGAGAGGTGTCCGCAGGCTTGCCATCAGAACTGCTCCTGCGACGCCCTGACATTGTCGCCGCAGAACAACGAGTGCTCTCATCCACTGAAGACGTACAAGCCTCCTGGAAGGCGCTCCTGCCGAGCTTTACGATCAATGCCGGTACGGGAACTAGCACGACTAACAAATTCAGCGATCTTCTAGATCCGAAAGCGCTGGTCTGGGACTTGGCCGGACGCGTCAGCCAATCTGTATTTCAGGGTGGACGGCTAGTAGCGGGTGTGGAACTGAGCAAAGCTCAACGCGAAGAGATCGCCTCGCGCTACGCAGAGACGGCATTACAGGCCTTCCGAGAAGTCGAAACCGCGTTGGCAGCAGAGGCGTATTACCTTCACCAACAAGCCAAATTAGAAGGCGCAGTCGAGCAAGCGAACCTCGCCGTAGAGTTAGCGCTGGGTCAGTACCAGAAAGGCCTCGTCGACATCATCACCGTGCTCGAATCCCAGCGACGTTCCTTTGACTCCCGCAGCAATCTCTTGCGCGTGCGCAACGAACACCTGCAGAATCGCTTAGACCTCTACTTGGCACTGGGCGGCGATTTCGATCATCGCCCCACCCTTCCCTCCCAACTATGAGACCAGTTATTCGCGTACTCCTCCCGCTCATCATCGTCGCGCTAGCGGCCTGGGCGGTAAAGTTGTTATTGGACAGCAAAGAGGATCCCAAAGGTTTCAAACGTCCTCCTACGGTGACTCGGGTAGAAGGCAAGACATTGAAGCCAGAGTCCTTTCAAGTCACGGTGCTGTCGCAAGGTGTGGTCGAACCACGCACCAAGAGCACACTGATTCCAGAAGTGCCTGGCAAGATCATCGAGATCTCGCCCTCGCTCCGTGAAGGCGGTTTCTTTGAAACGGAAGACGTTCTCTTGAAGATCGACCCTCTTGACTACAAGACGCGCATCGTGGTCGCTCAAAGGAACGTGGCTCAGGCCAAAGCACTCATTGATCAAGAACAAGCACGGGCACAACAAGCGGTCGAGAATTGGAAACGGTTAGGAAAAGAAGGTGACCCAAGCCCACTGGCCCTGCGAAAACCTCAGCTAGCAGAAGCCGAAGCTCAAGTGGCAGCCGCAGCAGCGGAACTCGTCAAAGCTGAGCGCGACTTGGATCGCACCCTCATTCGCGCACCTTACGCAGGACGCATTCTGGAGAAACAGGTGGACGTCGGACAATTCGTCAACACTGGAACAACACTAGCGCTAATCTATGCAATCGATTACGTGGAAGTGCGGCTGCCAATTCGTAACAACGACCTTTCCTTTCTCGAGCTGCCAGAGACTTATCGCGATGAACGCATGACAGCCAATACACCGCAACCCAAGGTCAAGCTGATCGGCAAACTCGGAGGACGCGCTTCTGTCTGGGAAGGGCGTCTCGTGCGAGTGGCTGGCGCACTGGAAGCACGTTCTCGCCAACTCTTCGCTGTGGCGCAGATTGATGACCCCTATGGGCGTCGCGAGGACGGCACCCTCCCTTTGAAGATCAATCTCTTCGTCGAAGCTGAGATCGAAGGGAATACACTAGAGAACGTCTTTGTCTTACCACGAAACGCGGTGCGTGCTAGCAATGAAGTCATCCTCATCGACAAAGAGAGTACGATGCGGAGACGCCAAATCAAACCACTCTGGCTCTCAGAAGAAACCGTCGTCGTCGGCCTTGATTCGGGACTCAAGGAAGGCGACGTGCTCTGTACCACGCCTATCGCGTTTCCAGCTGATGGCGCCCCTGTCCTCGCCACGGTCGATGGCGTGGCTCCGCCTGAACCGAAGAAGGGACCTGGAGGACCTCGTCCTAACCAAAAAACCTAACTCCCCCTAAACGTCTATGATCGCCTGGTTCGCTCGCAACGGTGTCGCCGCCAATCTCCTGATGTTTGCCATCGTGATCTTCGGGATCGGCACGCTGATCATGGGAAAGATTCCGGTAGAGGTCTTTCCCGAGTTCGAAATCAATCAGATCTCGATCCAAATCCCCTACCGTGGCGCAACTCCTGAGGAAGTAGAGGAGTCTATCCTCACACGTATCGAGGAAGCGATCAACGATGTCGAGGGCATCGAGAAAATTGTCGGCTTTGCCAGCGAAAGCGGTGCCAATATCAGCATCGAAATCGTCGACGGCTATGATCGTCGAGATGTGTTAGATGACGTCAAGAATCGCGTGGATGCTATTTCTACGTTTCCAGTAGAAGCAGAGAAACCTCGTATCTCCCTGGCACAAGGTTGGCGATCTGTAATCAGCGTGGTTCTCTATGGCGATCTTTCTGAACGCGATCTCAAAGAACTAGGCAAGCAGGTCCGCGATGATATCTCGAACCTGCCAGACGTCTCTGCGGCGGACCTCCAAGGCACGCGACCCTACGAAATCGCAATTGAGATCGATGAACCGACGTTGCAACGCTACCAACTCAGTTTCGATCAGGTGGCGACAGCGTTGCGCGCGTCCTCCATCGATGTTCCAGCCGGCACGCTAAAGACAGACTCAGGCCAAGTGGTTCTGCGTACGAAAGGACGGGCCTACACTGGCAGGGAGTTTGAAGACATCACCATCCTAACAGCAAGCGACGGCACCCGCGTGAAGCTTGGTGACATCGCCAGGGTCAATGACGGCTTTGATGAAAGTCCATTTCTCTCCCGCTTCAATGGTCGCCGATGCGTGCTCATCATGGTCTCCCGCGAGGGCAATCAGAATGCGATCACGATCTCCAGGAAGGTGAAGGAGTACATGGCGGAACAAGCCACACGTCTCCCGCCTGGCGTGGGAATCGACTACTGGAGTGACTCGGCCAAGATCGTGAAAGGGCGCCTCGACACTCTCATCGATAGCGCCTCGAAGAGTCTACTTCTCGTCTTCCTCGTCCTAACACTCTTTCTCCGACCCAGCCTTGCCGTGTGGGTCGTGATTGGCATTCCCGTGTGTTTCTTAGGTGCGATCGCCCTCATGCCCGTGCTCGGGGTCACAATCAACATTATGAGTCTCTTTGGATTCATTCTCGTGTTAGGCGTCGTCGTGGATGACGCCATCGTCACGGGCGAGAACATCTACACTAAGCAGAAACTAGGTCTCTCTCCTTACGAGGCTTCCGTCCAAGGCACCAAGGAGGTCGCGCGCCCAGTAATCTTCGGCGTTCTTACAACCGTTCTCGCCTTCATCCCGCTCATGTTCGGCTCAGGCTTTCACGGGCGCGCTCAGGCACACATCGCTCTGATCGTCATCCCAGTGCTGATGTTCTCACTGATCGAGTCCAAGCTGATTCTCCCCTCTCACCTGAGCCATAGCTTGCGACACCTCATCAAAAGTGTCGCGGCGTTCTTCATGCCCAGCGCTCTTGTCGCTCTTTGCTCTCGCTTGTATAGCAATGTCAGTCACTTCCAACAAACGATTGCCAGTGGCTTGGAGTGGTTCGTTAAGCGTCTCTATCAGCCTATCTTGCGCGTTGCGCTCAACTACCGTTACGTCACGATTGCCATCTTTGTGTCAGGGTTTGCGATTGTCATCGGAATGATGATGAGTGGTCACATCAAGTATCGGGGATTCCCTCGTGTCCAAAGTGAACGGGCGACCGCTACGCTCTCCATGCAGGAAGGCACCCCCTACGCAGTCACGAAGGAACACATCGATCGCATCCAGTCCATCGCCGAAGGCATGAAGGCAGAGTATCAAGATGCCGATGGCACTCCTATTATTCGCGATATTCTAAGCGCCGTTGGTGGCCAAGGCGTGTCGTCCTCGCGCCGCAGCTCATCCACCGGCCAGGATCACCTGGGCGAGGTCACTTTTCATGTGGCCGCACCCGAGGATCGCGCCTCGACCATCTCCACCTCAGACCTAGCAAGCGAATGGCGAAAACGGATTGGGTCTATTCTTGGAGCGAAAGAGCTGAATTTCCGAGCAGAGATCGGACGCGGTGGTGATCCCATCGACATTGAATTACGAGGCCCTAGCATTGAATTATTAACGAAAGTAAGTTCGAAGATCAAGGCGCATCTCGGCGGGTATGCTGACTTGTTCGATATCAGTGACAGTGTGGATGATACCAATGACGAACTCCGGCTCAAGATTCGCCCTGAAGCCGAGAACTTCGGCCTGACCGAAGCCGCGCTCGCTCGCCAAGTACGCCAAGCGTTTTATGGAGAAGAAATCCAGCGCTTTCAGCGTGGTCGAGATGACATTCGCGTGATGCTTCGCTATCCGCAGCGGGAAAGGAAGACACTGGCCAGCCTGGAAGGCATGCGGGTGCGCACGCCAGATGGCCAAGAAGTGCCGTTCACGGCAGTGGCAGAAGCCGTCAATGCAAAGAGTTTCCCACGGATTCAACGCATCGACCGCAATCGCGCGATCAATGTGCGAGCAGACGCCAACAAAGAGAAAGCGGACATTCCTACCATCACAACATCCATCACCGAATACCTCGATGAGATGCTGATTGAATATCCCAGCATCACTTACTCGTTCGAAGGCGAAGCGAAAGAAGCGCGAGAGAACAGCGAGACCACCATCGTGGGCGGCATTCTTCTGATATTCGGTATCTACACCATGCTAGCCATTCCCTTCCGCTCATACATTCAGCCTCTAATCGTGATGTCAGTCATCCCATTCGGGCTCATTGGGGCGGTCTTGGGCCACGTGATTCACGGAATGTCACTCAGCATGCTCAGCTTCTTTGGCATGCTTGCGCTGGCAGGCGTTGTGGTGAATGACAGTCTCGTCTTGGTAGACTACATCAACCGGCGCGTGGCCGAAGGCATGCCGACGTTCAAGGCCGCCTTCCAAGGAGGAGGTGCGCGTTTCCGCGCCATCATCCTAACGAGCGTCACAACGTTCGCCGGTCTCTACCCGCTCATCACGCTAAAGAGCACGCAAGCGCAATTCCTCATCCCGATGGCCGTATCGTTAGGCTACGGAGTCCTCTTCGCCACGTTCATCACACTCTTGCTAGTGCCGATCAATTACCTGATCCTCGACGACATCAAGCGCCTCTTCAGCATGGCAACCGCTGAAGGGCCTGAGACTAAAGAATCGGATTCGCTACAAGACCAAGGCGAATAATCCAACCTTAGGAAGGTTGGACGGTAGACGGAGAGGGACTTGCTGTGTTTCCACCATTGTCGCCTAAGTTACCTCCGTCAGTGGGCTGATTCGTAGGGCTGGGACTATCGGTGTTTCCGTCGGAAGTGTCTCCGCCGGAAGTAGTCCCCCCAGGAGCAGGGCCATCGTTACTTTCACCGCTGGGACCAACCAAGTCTCCGCCACCTGTTGGCTGCCCACTGCCGGTCGTGATGCCGCCACCGGAAGTAGAGGTTTGCCCCGAATCATCTCCATCAACTTCACCACTAGGCCCAATAATCAAGCCGCCGCCCTCTGGGCTGGGGCTTGAGGTTGAACCGCCTGTAGATGAACCGCCTGTAGATGAACCTCCAGGAGATGGGCTACCCGTTGTGGAACCACCACCGATCGTTGGAGTCTCGCCTCCCGTTGAACTCGGGCTGCCTGTGCCTCCATCTGCTGGAGTTTCACTACCAGATCCTGTCGTCACTTCACCATCCGGACCGACAAAAACAACACCACCTGTTGGTGAGGGGCTACTGGTGTCCCCACCAGTTGTTGGAACCCCTCCGCCGGTTGGAGTTCCGCCACCCGTTGGCGTTGGGCTGCCGGTGCCGCCGCCAGTGCTTGGAGTTCCTCCTCCTGATCCAGTATCAACTTCGCCATTGGGACCCACGACAATGCCACCGCCTGTTGGTGTTGGGCTGCCGGAGTCTTCTCCATCCGTCGCTTGAGTGCCGCCACCGGTTGGGCTTCCTGTGCCATCACCAGTTGTTGGAGTAATACCAGTTGTTGGAGTACCACCAGTTGTTGGAGTAATACCAGTTGGGGTACCGCCATCTGTGGGAGTACCATCTAAAACTTCACCATTCGGCCCAAAAACCACACCACCGCCGCCATCAGGGGATGGGGATCCACTATCGCCACCCGATCCGGTGTCGGGATCATTCGTAGGAGTTCCGCCAGTTTCTCCATCACCTACAGTACTTGGCTGATCGCCACCACCAGGATTGGGGGTTCCACCGCCACCTTCTTCTCCACCGCCTCCGGCGACCTCACCGTTGGGGCCGACAACCTGACCACCATCACCAGTAGGAGCTGGGTTAACACCATCACCGTCTCCACCTTCAGTCACGTCTTCCGGAGAAGGTCCCGACCCCGCAGGGCCAGGCGTTTGACCACCGCCGATTGGGCCATCACCTCCCGGTGTGCCTCCGCCACCCTGCTCACCGCCTGGATCAACTTCACCACCACCTTGCTGACCATCAGGGCCAATGATTCCTCCTCCGTCACCCTCTCCTGTGTCACCACCGGTTGGGTTTGTGGTCCCACCTCCTGGTTGCTCGCCCGGATCGCTCCCTCCGGTTTTTTCTTCCTCTTCAACAATCTTAACCACACCGCCCGGACCAATAATCACGGTCGGCTGCTCGCTATCGAGAGGGAACGTGTCAACGTCGTCATCGAGCAAATCACCATCATCATTGAGGTCAGCGTTGTTTCCGACACCATCACCATCTGTGTCCACCGCTTCGCTGCCATCATCGGGAAAGGCATCTGTGTTGTCACCCACGCCATCTCCATCAGAATCCGCAGTCTCGCTAGCATCATTCGGAAAGGCATCCGCGTTGTCGCCCACGCCATCTCCATCAGAATCCGCAGTCTCGCTAGCATCATCCGGAAAGGCATCCTGAGCGTCGTCCACGCCGTCGCCATCGCGATCCAAAATTACAGGATCACTTACCTCAAGGCGGAAAAAAGAAACCGTCTCCCCAGAAGCGACCACCAATGAACGGATATCGCCATCCTCTACGGTTACCTGATCCACTATCCGCCAGTCATCAGCGCGCAGCGTGCTCGACTGGAAAAGCCTTGCAGGCCCAGCTGGAGCTATCCAAGACACGTTGTAGTTGTCTGCATCATCTTTTAGGATCTTAAGGGCAGGGATCTCAGAGGGGTCCACTGCATGAGAAGAAGAAACAAGCCCAAAGAGGCTCGCAAAGATGGCGGCGCGACGAGATGCGGATGTATTCATGGAAAGGTGTAAATGGAGGATGAAGGCGATCTATATCGGGATACGTAATTTAGCAGAGAATTCCGGCCGAAATTCTAAAACCCCGTCCTTCCAATCTCTATTTACCGTAGGTTAAACGCATTGTCTCCGTTAAAATTAT
>CALLLI010000083.1 GCA_938082635.1 uncultured Verrucomicrobiales bacterium | reverse complement strand
GGGGCGGCTCGCTCGACGGCACCGCCGTTCCGTTCACCGTTCAGATCACGAGTAACCTCCAGCCAAGCGCTCTCTTCGAAAGAGACCTCACCGCATTCGAGCAATGGCAGGCCAATCAATTCACAGATCCTGCATTCGCTTCTCCTACCGAGGATCCCGACGACGATGGTGTCGCCAATCTTATCGAGTATGCTCAGGGAACAGATCCTTTGGCCAAGACATCTCAAGCAGCTAGCCTCATCAGCAAAGCGTCTGACAATCAGATCGAACTCATCGTTCCCTTCACCACGGACGATCCGGATATCAACTGGATATTGGAACAAAGTAGCAATCTGATCAACTGGACGGTCCTCACCCCTCAAGACACCATCCAGACAGAAACAGAGCTTCGCCTGCGTATCGATCGTCCTGCTTCTCAAGTTTACTTGCGAGTACGTCTCACCCTTTCGGTCTCGCCCTAAACAAGCGCTTTCGCACTCGCCTCCTTCGCGGCGAGCAGCTTCTTCTGGTAGCGACCCTGGACAAGATCGGTAATCACCAAGACTGCAATGACGAAGTAGAAGGTCGCTTTGCTCATCGGCGTGATTTCTTGAGAGAAGAACTTAAGATGAGCCAGATGAGCGCCTTCTGACACGAGCATGATACCTACCACGAAGAGAATGAACAGGCCGAGGACTTCATACATTCGGTTCTTCTGAAGAAAGCCAGAAACTTTATCTGAGAGAGCAATCATCAAGACGCCGCCGATGATGATGGCGATGCTCATGACCCAAATATTATCGGTCAACGCCATGGCCGACAGAATCGAATCGAACGAGAACACGAGATTCATAAGAACGATCCAGAAGATCGTCATCCCTACGGATGCCGGCTTCTTCACATCGTGGGAGGCCTCTTCAAGCGCGATCATGTGGAAGATCTCCTTCATCGCCGTGTAGATGATAAAGGCACCGCCGAGCAACACGATCAGGCTGTGAATGTTGAACTTTCCTTCCACCCAGCCGCCTTCGCCGAAACCGAGGATTGGATTCTGGAAATACCCGATCACCTTCACCAAGACGAACAGCAGGACGATTCTGAGAATGATGGCGAGACTGATACCGATCTTCCTGACACGGCTCTGTTGATCCGCAGGAGCTCGCTTGGATTCGAGGGAAATGTAGAGAAGATTGTCGAAGCCCAGAACCGCCTGAAGCAGCACGAGCATGAGCAGAGTAAAAATATGAGGCAGGAGATCCATACGGGCATTCTTTCCCGCATCCCAGAATTCCGCAAGATTGGGCACTCAGTAGCTGGGTAAACCGTTACATTCCGCCCAAATGGCTGCTTGACGGCCTGCCCATCTCCGCTAACTCTGCGAACCGTAATTTCCAACGAAGACCCTTCTATTCCAAGACCATGGCTAAAGTTTGCAGTATCACAGGAGCGCACGTCACCGTCGGTGGCAGAATTCATCATCGCGGTCTCGCGAAAAAGAAGGGTGGCATCGGCCTCCAGCTCGTCAAGACGGTTAAGCGGACCTTCTCGCCGAACCTTCGCACCAAGCGGATCTTTGTCCCCGAACTGGGTCGCTATGTGAAGGTCAAATTGACCGCTAGGGCGCTCAAGACCGTTTCTAAGAACGGCGCTTACAAGACTCTTAAAAAGGCTGGTCTCATTTAGGGACAGTCCGTTAGGACCCAAGAGAGGGGATCTAACCACAACTGAGGGGATCTAACCGAAGGCTGAATTGTCCGGAATTCTGCCTTTCCACAATATATACCCATGGCTTATAGTGTAGTAAGTAAGAAATCCGGAAAAACCTACCACGTCCGCACCACCAAACGTAAGGACGGCAAAGAAACGAGACTCTATTTCTTTGCTGGAACAGTGGGGGAGGACGGAGCCTGCGAAGAGCTCCCAGAAGGCTACGGGGTGACCGAAAGTCCAGCGACTGGTCTTCCGTTTCTAAAACGAAAGACCTCCTAATCTCTTCGATCAACACTTTCAAAAACCCCACCAGCTTCGGCTTGTGGGGTCTTTCGTTTTAAGGGGACTCTTGGAAATTCCCGCAATCAAGGAACCGAATGGTCGACGCAATGACCTGCCGCTTCTTCATGACATAAGGATGTGAGGCATGGACGACCTGAAAGTCTCGCATGCCCTCCAACCGAGCACTCGCGACCGAGACCTTGCCATCGTCAGGGCCAGGAATAAAACACGACAGGATCCAGTTGATACTGCGATCTCCCGTGATGACCCCAGTCTCGAGAGGTGGCGCGCCAAGCCTAGCAACAAAGCCATCAGGCTCCGTCCCCAATTGCGCACCCGCAGGACCATTGATCCAATGAAATGCTCGCCAACGTCGAAGTTTATCGACCACTTCGCTACCGTGATTCGGCGGACTCAGCATGACCACCCGTTTGGCATTGGGCAGAGGTGCCGTCTGCTGCATGTGCCGCACGATGATGCCTCCCAAGGAGTGCGTCACGAAATGGATGGGGGCTTCATCTGACACTTGCGCTACGATCGTTGCCCGCACTTGCTCTGCCAGCTCTTCAATGCGGCGCTTCCGTGAGGGGTAAGCCACATTGATTACACGATAACCCTCGGCCTCCAAAGCTCGCTGCATCTTGCTCATACACCGAGGTGTACGAGCCAAGCCATGTAGCAAGACCACATGATCCTTCGCTGTTGCCGAATGCATCGCCATAAAAAGAAGTAAGAAGCTGAGCACGGCTCTCGTCATGCGAGCACTCTCACTCATGGCTGGGAAACCCGCAAGCGCGCTCCCGTCACAGAGTGCACCGTTTCCTCGCCCTGCGGCCAGCGCACCTTCAGTTGCTTCGGTTTCCGTGCTCCCAATCCAAAGAAACACTCCGGGCACGACTGACTCAAGTAGCCGCTCCCACTAGCCACATCACGCCGAACCTCCAAGCCATCATCGAAGAGCAAGGTCACACGCGCACCGATGGCACTAGGATTGCCAGGCTTACCTTGCAGACGCACAGCAAAGAAGGGGGAGTTTGATGAATTGCCGAGAAACGCCAGAATACTATCATTATTCTGGGCGGCAACCAGATCAGGTCGCCCATCCGCATTGAGATCCGTCTGCGCGAGACTCTTACCATCCCCCGGAACCACAAAGCCACTCTCGTGAAGATCGAGTTCACTGAAGCCGCCTTTGCCATCGCTCAACAAAGTCGTCCCGAGTGCGCCTCGCCACAGCCCGGTCTCCGGCTCGCGAGTGTAGAGGTTGCCCACCATCACGATATCAAGGTGGCCATCCGCATTAGCGTCTATCAAGGACACCCCGTAGTTCGGTGTTGCCTGCGCCTCGAACGGCAACGGCTCGAATCGGAACTGAAGCGCTCCATTCTTCGACTCGTTGCGTAGAATACCCGTTCGAAATTCCGTCGCATCAAACCGCTCAGCCTGGTCGAGGCTACTCGGGGTGTAGATCCCGGCAAGATTCGCTGAGGCGAAGGCACGATAACTCGTAAACTTCTCTGCGAGAAAAGGCATGGCCCGAGAGCTGCAACTCCTCCCGCGGATCGGGAGAATGCCATCATCACCTGGCTTCGCTTCGATAATCTGCGCCATGCCCGTGCCATCCATATCGCCATAATAGAGAAGCGACGGCTTCTTGCTCGAAGCCGCACCATATTTCGTGTTCAGGCCGACGTTGGTCACGACGAGATCTAGATCGCCATCACTATCAATATCCTCAGAAGCCACTCCATTCCACCATCCTTTCAATGAGACGACACCAGCAACCTCTGATTGATCTCGAAACCGTTTGCCTCCCTCGGAAATAAGGATCTTTGGGCTCCCCCACTCTGCGACCACCACCAAATCCTGCCAACCATCATCATTCACATCTGCCCACGTCGCACCCGTGACCAAGCCCAACGCCTCTAGCCCTTCCATCTTCGAAAAGCGACCACCGTCATTCCGCAACCAACGGCTCTTCGGCATCTGAGGATATTTCCCAGGAACCGAACGCGATCCGACAAACAAATCGACATCGCCATCCCTATCTATATCTGCAGCTGCTACTACACTGCTAGAGTAGCCCGCGGCAGGAATCGCTTCTAACACCCTGACAAAGCCTTCCGTCCCTCGATTAATGTAAAGTCGATCAGCCATCGCTTCGCTGCCTAACGCGTGTTCCACCCCTCCGCTGGCGACAAACAGATCAAGGTCACCATCAACATCGGCATCCAGCCACACGCAACCCATGTCCTCGGCAGCGCTCTCTTGAACCCAAGGGCCTTGCACCCTAGCAAATTTGCCGTCATCCAATCGGAACAGAACCCCAGCCTTTCCAGCCGCGCCTCCCATATACACATCATCGTCGCCATCCCCGTCGAAGTCTCCCCACGCCATGCCTGGCCCAAGCTGTGACAGCTTCCCCGGAAGCAGAGGCTGTACAGCATAGTCATCGAACGGCGTTTCCACATGCTTATAGCGGAGCCCCATGCCTTGCGATTTCTCAGCAAAGAGCGGATTCGGCGTCGACAGAATCTGCAGTTTAGAACGATCACTGGACTCAGTCACTATGTATCGGTGCCCCTCCTTGAGATCTAAAAGCTCGGAGTCCCTTCCACTAGGCCAATGAACGGTCAAAGAATCGGCCTGCGTCGCTTTGCCAAGGCCAAAGTGAAGTTCGACTAAATCTCCCCCTTGGAAACCAGTGGTCGGATGAAGGAAGCGTGTTTGCGTGACACCGCCTGCCTTCATCGACACACGACTCCCCCACCCTGCGCGATTGCTCTTACTTCCGACTAACTGCACAACCAATCGGTTCCCGGCATGGTGATCGTTTCGATAGATTCCAAGCGGCGCATTCAAATTCATCACCACAAGATCGAGATCTCCGTCGCGATCCAGATCGCCATGGGCCGCGCCATAACTCATCCCCAGAGAATCCAATCCCCACGCCGAACTAACATTTTCAAATAGAAGCCCACCTCGATTGCGATAGGCGAGATTCTTCTCCAACATGGGTGGGGTGTCTTTGTAGATTTCAAACTCTGTCCGCCCCACCAACATGTTTGGCGTCACCGAAATGTCGGAGTCTGAAAAGTTCCGCGCCATGCCATTGGTCAAATAGACGTCCGAGTGACCATCGCTATCAAAGTCCGCTAACTTAACAGCCCAGGTCCAATCAGACTGCGCCAATCCTGACATAAACGCCTTTTCTTTGAACCGATGAATGCCCGTGTTCACGTAGAGCATGTTCCTCATCGTCTGCCGAGGCCACCCCGTCTCCATCAGCACGCGGTGTTGCGTCATATCCCCCATGTTCACCTTCTGCTTAAAATGAGACGTAGCCGCCATGTCCGCACTGAAGAGGTCAGGCAGGCCGTCATTGTTCAGATCTGCCGACGCCGACCCCATGGACGACCACGAACAATAGGGCATGGTCTCTCCGAGCACTTCGGTAAAGGTGCCGTCTTGGTCATTACGATAAAGCCGATCCGGATCTGTGAAATCGTTCCCAACATAGAGATCCGGATAGTTGTCCATGTTGTAGTCCCACCAAGTCGCCGAAAGTCCGTGACCGATCCCTGCGATGCCGGACGTAGCAGTCACATCAACAAACTTCCCTTCGTCATTCCGATAGAGTCGATCCGGCTGCCCATACGTGTCCATGCTGAACCCAGGCCCACCCCCTTTCTGGCTTAAGCGATAGTAGGGCGCAAACTCAGGGAGCACTTCAGGTTTCCCATTCACATTCCGAAACGGCGGCTTAGTCGGCCGACCACCGGGACGCTCGACACGATTGTTCAGCATGAAGAGATCGAGATCGCCATCCAAATCGATATCCGCAAAGGCCGGCGTCATGCTTGCGTTGACGAGATCGAGCCCAAACGTTGCAGCGCTTTCTACAAAGGAGAGCTTCCCTGTAGGAACAAGCTGGTTGAGATAGAGCTCGTGAGCACCTCGGTAGTTGCAGACATACAAATCGAGGTCCCCATCGTTATCGATATCGACCATGGCACTCCCTGTGCCCCACCGATTCCCACCATCGACCCCCAAAGCAGTTGCCTGATCACCAAAGCGCAACGGCTGAGCTGCGTTCTGAAGGTAAAGGGCATTCTTTGCCGGACCGTTCGTCAGAAAGAAGTCAGGCCACCCATCCAGATTGATGTCCCCCAGCATCACTGAACCGCACGCAAATCCCGAATGGTAGAGGTAATTCAGCGGATGATCGGCCTTCAGAGGAGAGACAAACTGAACCCCCGTTTCTTCGGCTGAGAGCAGGGTGAAGCCAGACGTCCCACTTAAAGGCTTCCGCAAAGGAAGGCTCTCCAACGCCTGACTAGAGGACAAGGTTACCAACAGGATGATCGCCAGACGAAGATGCATGGCCAAATTCTAAATCATGCATCCCGTAGAAACCAACAAAGGAATGCGTACAAAGAAACGGCTGACCTTTCTATTGAATGACCAGCCGTTCCGCGGAGGGTGGGTGTTCTAGGAAAGCGTTCTTAGCGCAGGGCGTTCGCAGTATTCACTGCGCCATGGCCAGTATTCACCGCACTGGCAGCACCGCCGCCAATCTTGTTGGTCACGGCATTGATCGCTGCGCCCTTGGCTGTATTCATAGCAGCATCCTTCGCAATACCGGCGGCTGTATCAGCCACAGAGCCTCCAGCTGCTGCGGTATCAGTAGGTGCATTCAGGCCTTCACCCGAGATATCGCTAGAAGTAACGCATGCGCCAAAGTGAAGAACGAGGGCAAGACGGCCCAACAAAGAGAGTGATTTCATGAGGATGGGAATGATTAAGTGTTACAAGTGCGAAGCCCTCTGCCCTCCCCAACTTAGAGACACCTGCTCCAGAGAGAGTCACATCAGTTCACAATTGATCCGCTTATTTGTCGTTCGCTACGAGGACGCTCTGGCCTCTAGAGCTACGAGAGCCTTCTCCAGGGATTCTGTCGGGGTCACGACAAGACGTTTCCGAGCATGGCCAATCGCCTTCAACGCCAGATCCTTCTCACCCTGACGAATGAGATGCCGTACGAAGGGCTCTACCATCTGATTCATAGTCAACATCCCTCCGTCGCGAAACCGTGAGAGTTGCCTCCTATAGAGACGGACCTGAAGATCGATGGGCTGATCTCGAATAGAGGCAGCCAACTCGCGTGCCGCTTCCGCCATCGCCAAGTCGGGACGCTCTGCTTGGTTCCTACGAATAATCGCTGATCGCACGCGCTCCGCTTCGGCCTCCTCGCCTCGTTTCTCAAGTAGGTTAACAAGTCGACGAAGATACCCAGCCTCAAGATCAGGATACTTGCGAACGGCTCTGGCCGCATTCCGGCATAGCGCCTCCAAGGCAAGTGGCTCGTCACACTGGTCCATGAGCAACTCCCAGGCTTTGAGATTTCGACTATCTGTCTTCAGCGCCTCCCTAGCCAATGTTAGAGCACGATCATCATCGCCTTCCCTTAGCGCCATCACCGCGAAACTTCCATGAAGCATCGACAAACGATAATTAGGCTCAAAGGCTAACCGTTCTTTCAAAAACGCCAGTTCATATTCCATCGGACGTCGCCAGGTCTGAGGATCAAACGTGCGCCCTGTCACATACGTCGACTCCGCGCTTCGCCCCGCCTTAAAATTCCACTCACCAGGTTCTTCCATGAAACCAACCCACGCATGGCGCCCATTCTCCACCATCCCAGTGACAGTAATACAAGGAACCCCATGGGCCTTGGCCACCTGGGTCATGTAGTAAGATTGGTCTGAACAAATCCCGCCTCGCTCGAGAATGGTCTGCAAACGATAGTCTTCATCGTCTAACCAATGCATCTGCCCCTCACTTAAACGCGCCGTGTCATAAATGACCGTCCCATACAATTGCTCCACCGACTTCTTCTTCGGTCGAAGTTCCTTCTGTGCCCAACGGAGCTCCTCGAACGGAGCGACAACGTCGACCACGTACTTCAGTTCCTCAATCATCAGACGATCCAAGGAGAACAACGTCTGCCCCGTCTTCTCACTAGTGACAAAGAATTCAAAAGCCTCAGTCGCTTTGGGGAGACGCCGCGGTAAGGCCTTTCTAGACACCTGGCTGTGAGGCCACCGCGACGGCGGTTCCTGATCATAGACCAACGCGATCGCGACAGCGACACGTGGATAGGCATCAAAACTGGCCCGATCATGAGCATGCAGTTCATTGAGAATCTCAAAGACACGTGGCTCGTAATCATAGGGAGAGAGCAATTCAAGAAACTCACGAGCAAGTGTAGGCTCCGACAGGAAACACTGCTTCAACTCCGGGACCAACGCCATCCCATAAGAAGCAAACTTGTAGGCCAGCAAGCCTCGCGAGTAGGCCGCTGCAGCAGCTTTCCAATCCTTCCGATCAAAGGCATCTCTAGCATCCTCCTCAAACCCAAACGCCGTCACCTTCCAATCCACGCCAATCGCATTGGCCACACTTACAGCCCGTTCCCAGAAAACCTCACGTCCAGCGCGCTCAGGTGGTTTCGGAAGCTCCAGCTCCCGTCGATCCAAATTGATGGTCAGATCCATGCCGAGCACCCGCTCAGCTTCCTCGATCCCAGCGTGGACGGAAATGGCTAACACATTGCGCCCCTCTTTCAGCAGTGATGGATCAAGATTCCACGATTCGTATGCCTGCGCCTCCTTGGCATCACGAGCAGACCCAGCCGGCGTTCTCTCATCGATAAAACCCGGAGGCATGTTCGCCCGAAACCATTCGGAACCATTGAGGTAGACCAACACACCGTCTTGGTAGCGCATCTCAACGAGAGCACGCTCAACGGACGGCAAGTCTTCCACGTGAAAGCGGCGGCGGAAGAGTAGGCCTTTCACACCAGGCACGGGAGATCCCGACCAGCCACTATCATCAAAGGACATGGCAGCCCAGCCATTGGGGACCTTGCCCACAAGCGGGTACGATCGCCAGCCCGAGGTCTCCTTCCTCACGACGACCTCGGCAAAGCACGCCGAGACCGCTAGATTGAGCCAGAGGAGAAATGTCCCGAGTCGACGCATGAACTCAACCTATGCCCGCACATAGGCAGATTCAACCCACCTTGCGCCGATGATAAAGCACAGACTCCACCATCAAGACGAGCATTGCGAGAACCGTAAGCCACCAGGCAAGCGGCGAACCGGACGCTACACCACGAATCTCCCCCGAAGACACTTCCTTCCCTAAGCCTGACAGAGTTTCTTTCGTTTGAAACATCGACACGCCGACCTCCCATTCTTGATTCGGATGCGTCAGTCTATGGAAACCAAACTCGGTCAAGGGACTTAACGCACCGCTATTCGCCTCAACCTCCCTACCACTAGGAAAGATCACGTTCACTGGCAACGCCGTTTCATGTCCTGACAACTTCACGACTTCCCCTGCCGCATGGGACGAGACCAAGGGCGCTTCCCTCGCAGACAGAGTCATCGCCACACTCTGGATCAACACAGGAAACCAAGCGGAGAAATAGAAGTTCGAGGCCATGAGAAGTTCGAGGCCATGAGAAGTTCGAGGCCATGAGAAGTTCGAGGCCATGAGAAGTTCGAGGCCATGAGAAGTTCG
>CALLLI010000082.1 GCA_938082635.1 uncultured Verrucomicrobiales bacterium | reverse complement strand
TACGCATTCGTTAGTGAGCACCCGGCTGCCGCTGGAGGACGGACGGATCGTGACGGTGCGCAAGCCGAGCCTGCCAGACGCGGAGCAGAGCCGGGTCTACCAGATACTCGGGATCGATTGGAAAGGGGCCTGCCCAGCGGTGAAGTCGGACCTGAAAGGAGCGACGACTTTGTAGTGCCTTCGCGACGCAGGCCCTGGTTTTATAGGGGTGCCACGCCGGTAATAAGAAACTTGGGCTAACAGCACCCCATTCATCACCGAACTCTCTACGGACTGCCGCCCGCCCTTCGAGCGCCACGATACGCGCGACCCAAGCGGCCGCATCCGCATCCGCAGAAAGATCCGGCTCGAACCAGTTTTCGCCATCGCCGCTATCAGCCCCTCGCAGGCGGCGCGTCACAGCGCCCGCGATGGACGTCTTCTCCGCCTCTAGGATGTCAGCATCGCCCAACGAGGCGACCACGCGCTGGCGCGGGGAACCCTCCGCGTTGCGGTACGATTCGACGAGCTGTACCAGCGAAGTGCCTTTGATAGTATTGGTTTGAAATTACACGTCGGCGAAGTTATTGGAACAGGGAAGGAAGTTAACACCATAAATATATAATTAAGCACTACAAAATACCATCGAGAAATTGTTATGTTGACTACCAACGAGTTACGTGGAAGCAGGAAAAGCGAAATTACCCGATTATAGTCCGGAAATAAGAAACTTGGGGTAGGTCGCAAGAGTTTGATCTGCGCGGCATAAGCACCATAGGAATGATGTATCATTCTCATTGACGTCGACGTGGTTGGGGCATGCAATTCTACGATCTGATCATGAATGACTTTACTTCACTGCCATGGTGACAGCAATCGATTCGCCCCTGCTTGAGATGCAGGGCATTACCAAGAGCTTCCCTGGGGTGCGGGCTCTTGGCGGGGTTGATCTTACACTTTCGCGGGGAGAAGTCTTGGCTTTGCTCGGGGAGAATGGAGCTGGCAAGAGTACCCTGATTAAGGTGTTGAGCGGGGCTCACCAACCAGATTCAGGGACCGTTAGGGTGAGCGGAGAGGCGGTGGAGATACGGCAGCCGGCAGATTCCGAGCGCCATGGCATTGCGGTGATCTATCAAGAATTTAACCTTATTCCTGCGTTGTCGGTCACCGATAACGTGTTTCTCGGAAGTGAGCGCTGTAAGAATCGCCTCTTCGTTGATCGATCTGGACAGCGCCAACTCGTCATAGGTTTGTTAGAAAAGATCGGTGTGGATCTCGATCCGGACGTGTTGGTGAAAGATCTCACGGTGGCTCAACAACAGACAGTGGAGATCGTGAAAGCGCTTTCGAGAAATGCTTCGATTCTTGTCATGGATGAGCCGAGCGCCGCGCTATCTCATAAGGAAGTGGATCGGATGTATGCGACCATTGATGAATTGAGAGCGCAGGGCATGGGGATCATCTACATCAGTCATCGGTTGGACGAGATTGATCGGTTAGCTGATCGCGTGTCTATCTTGAGAGATGGTTGTCACATCGCCACAATGCCAGCAAAGGACATCGAGCGGGACGAACTGATTGAGCTCATGGTT
The DNA here is from genome assembly GCA_938082635.1 of uncultured Verrucomicrobiales bacterium. Classification (GTDB taxonomy): domain Bacteria; phylum Verrucomicrobiota; class Verrucomicrobiia; order Verrucomicrobiales; family DEV007; genus JAACDM01. The sequence continues at coordinate 47,404 of CALLLI010000082.1, read as the reverse complement.
GGTCGGAAACTAGAGAATGAATTTCCTGAGAGGCAGATCGCGGTAGGTGAACCGCGTTTACAAGTGCGCAACCTACGCCAGTCGGGGGAAAGTGAACCGATCACTCTTGAGATCCGGCGTGGGGAAGTGCTGGGACTTACGGGGTTGGTCGGAGCTGGTCGCACTGAACTTGCCCGCGTTCTCTTTGGGGCCGATCCCTATTTAGACGGAGAAATATCGTTAGACGGTAAGCCGCTGCACCTCAAAAGCCCTCGTGAAGCGATCGCGGCAGGTATCTGTCTCCTGACGGAAGATCGCAAAGAGCAGGGGCTTATTCTCGGAATGTCAGTGCGCGAGAACTTCGGTTTACCAAACCTTGATCAGTTTAATCGAATGGGGCTCATTCGTCAGGGTGAAGAGCGATCCGCTTTCGAGAACTACGTTGATAAGTTCAACATCCGTGTGCCGCACAGTGAGCAACGTGCGGGTTACCTCTCTGGCGGGAATCAGCAGAAGGTCGTTCTAGCAAAGTGGCTATTTCGAGACACTGAAGTCCTTCTGTTTGACGAACCGACTCGAGGGATCGATGTCGGCGCGAAGTTCGAGATCTATCAGCTGATCAATGAATTGGCCGCCGAAGGCAAAGCGATCCTCATGATCAGTTCAGAGCTCCCCGAGGTCATCGGTATGAGTGACCGGATCCTCGTCATGCGTGAAGGTACCATCGAGGGGGAAATCACGGACATGAAGTCTGTCACCCAGGAATCCATTCTTCGTTTGGCCATGGGTGAAGCGTAATTTGTGACTACGCGTCGTCTGCTTCTTCGTGCTCGCGAATGACCTCTAGGAAGTGTTCCAGATACTTGTCTGCTTTCGCCTTGCCCACGCCTCGGATGCGCTCTCCGGCGGCTCGGGTCTTTGGCTGTAGTCTGGTGAAGAACTCTAATGTCGCGTTGGTGAAGATCTTAAAAGGAGGCTGGTTGCCGGCCAGTTCCTTGCGTTTCTCTTTGAGCTTCGCAAACAGGCTCTGATCGAATCCCAACTCTTCTAACGCTGTGTCGACTCCGTCCGTTGTTGGTGATGCGGGGGTGTGCCTGTCAGGGAAACGTAGTCTACACTTTTGGCGACCATGCATGACATCGGTTCCCTTTGGAGTGAGTGTGAGAAGGGGATACTCGCCCGTACTCGTGCGCACGAGACCCACCTCCTGCATTTCTCGGAAGAGTGTGTTCATGTATGCAGTACCTGCTTCTTTGAGAATACCATAGGTGCTCAACTCATCGAGATTGGCGCTGAGAATCTCGCGAGAGCGACTGCCTAATAGCATCTGCACGACACGCCCACGGCCGAATCGGCCTTCCCAACCTTCGTGGGTCTTGATCGACATGCGCGCAACCCCGCTCAGCGCTTTGCGAAGAACCAAAGCTTCCTCGCCATCTGGCTCACGGAACTCTTTACCCCCCTGGGATCGACAGCGATCGCAAGAACCGCACACCCCAGGTTCTTCCTCGCCGAAGTAGCGCAGAATGTCTTGCTGGCGACAGCTGGTACTATAGCAGATCTCGACCATGCCTTGCAGCTTGGCGCGATCGCGGCGCTCTTTCTCGCGCATCTTTTCCCAGTCTAACTCGAGGCCGAATGCATTCACCTCAGGTTTCAAGAGCCGCGTGCCACGGAGGCGTTGTCCTGGAATATCGAATCTGGCGAGATAGCCTGATCTAACAAGGAGACCAAGAGCGCTACTCAGTGCCATCGTGTTCTTTAGGTCGGCGCGTTCTGCTAGATCCTTCAAGGGGAGGCGCACCTCTTGGCTTCCATCTGCATTCTGCTGCAAACAGCGATACACCTTCTGAATCACTTCGGCACCGGGGTTGTTGCCATCGATGAAGAACTCCTGAGTTCGCGTGTCGGCATAGTTGAAGAGCAACTCACAAACAGACGGCTCGCCATCGCGGCCCGCACGTCCAGCCTCTTGATAATAGGCCTCCACGCTACCGGGTACTTCGTAGTGAATGACAAAGCGCACATCGGATCGATCAATGCCCATTCCAAACGCGTTCGTGGCCACGGCTACTCGGCGCTTCTTCGTGATAAACAACTCTTGTGCTCGCACGCGTTGTTCATCGGTCATTCCTCCATGATAGGGAACGATCGAGAGCTTGAGCGCATGCAGACGTTCAGTGAGATCATCGACGCTCTTCCTGGTCGCGCAGTAGACAATGCCCGTCTTGTGCTCGTCGATGATTGCTTTGATGCGATCAAATTTCTCCGCCTTCTTCTCCACATGCTTGATCGCAAGGCTGAGGTTCGGGCGTTCGAATCCCGTGACGCATTGATAGGGATCTCGTAGTCGTAGATGCTTGAGGATGTCATCACGCACCTCTGGTGTCGCTGTTGCGGTCAGCGCGATGGTCTGCGGATTGCCTAACCATTCCCGGGCTTGTCCCAAACGCACGTAGTCGGGCCGGAAATCGTGGCCCCACTGCGACAGGCAGTGCGCTTCATCCACCGCGAAGAGAGCAATTGTCGCTTCTTGGAGAGCCTCGGTGAAGGTGCGGCTGCGAAACCGCTCAGGAGCGATGTAGACGAGCTTGTAATGACCGTCTCTCATCTGCCGAATCCGCTCCTGTTGTTCCGCCTGCGGCACCGAGCTGTTGATCATGGTCGCAGGGATCTTCTTCTTGATGAGAGCATCCACCTGATCCTTCATCAGGGCGATCAATGGGCTGATCACAATGGTCACACCTTCCATGATGAGCGCAGGTAGCTGATAGCAGAGCGACTTGCCACCACCTGTGGGCATCACGACAAGCCCATCTTGACCACTGAGGATCGAGGAAATAATCGCCTCCTGCCCATGCAGGAATTGACGATGACCAAAGTATTTCTCTAGGGCTTCCAGGGGATCGCGTGTCATGCTCGGCGCTGCACTCTACAGCGAGTCTACACCGTGCCTAGAAGAAATCTTCGAACCTTGACCATGCCCACAGCCTCTGGCTTAGAGTGGAAACATGTTTATGAAGCCATCTCTTCTCGTCACGATTTGCGTGACTTTGGTTGCCAACGCCCATGCTTACGATTTCACTCTTCGCCATCGGTCGGAGATTGATGGCAAATTCAATTTAGTAGAGAAGCGAGAAACATGGCTGCCCAAGGAGACGGCCATCATCGTCTGTGACATGTGGGATGCCCACCATTGTCTCAATGCGACCCGTCGTGGAGGTGAGCTTGCTCCACGGATGAATGCCGTTCTCAAGGCCGCTCGAGAGCAGGGGACGTTCATCATTCATGCGCCTTCGTCCTGTGTCGACTTTTACAAGGATCACCCGGCTAGGGCAAGAGCGTTGGCGGCTCCCAAAGCGAACAATGTTCCGGATGGAATCGAAGAATGGCTGAACTGGATCGATGAACGCGAAGAGAACGCACAGTATCCCATCGATCACTCCGATGGAGGAGAGGACGATGATCCCAAGGAACACGCTGACTGGGCGAAGGAACTTGAGGCGAAGGGGCTCAATCCACGCGCTCCGTGGAAGCGCCAGACTGCAGGCCTAACCATTGATCCTGATAAAGATGCGATTACGGACGATGGCGTCGTCACGTGGAACCTGTTAGCACAGCATGAGATCAAGAATGTCATCCTCCTGGGTGTTCATACCAATATGTGTGTGCTGGGGCGTCCGTTTGGCCTTCGGCAAATGGCCAAGAACGGAAAGAACGTCGTCCTCATGCGTGACATGACGGACACGATGTACAACCCGAAGATGCCACCCTATGTGAGTCACTTTCGTGGCACCGATCTCATCATCGAACACGTTGAAAAATACGTTTGTCCTACTGTCACCAGCAACCAGATTCTTGGCGGAGCCCCGTTTCATTTTAAGAATGATACGCGCAAGGATATGGTCCTACTCATTGGCGAGAAGGAATACGAAACGAAAGACACTCTTCCAGCATTTGCCGAGAAGCATCTAGCGAAAGACTTTCGTATTCACACGATTCATGCCGATCCAGAGAATCCTAACGAGTTCCCAGGAATCGAGGTCGTCCGTGAGGCTGATTTGTTGGGCATCAGCATTCGCCGCCGTAGCCTGCCTGAGGCTCAGCTTGCCGATCTCCGTGCTTATGTTTCCAGTGGAAGGCCGATCTTTGGTATCCGCACAGCAAGCCATGCCTTCTCGCTCCGCGGTGATCCAGCGCCTGGCGGTCATGCGCTTTGGGAACGGTTCGATGGAGCTATTCTTGGCGGGCATTACACGGGCCATCATGGCAACAAAGTCGCTTCGTTTGCCTGGGCTGCGGAGTCAGGGAACAGTCATCCCATCCTGAAAGGCGTGACGCGAAATGAATTTCGAACAGGCGGAAGTCTCTATCAAGTGCTACCACTGGCTCGCAATGCTCAGGTGCTGCTTGAGGGGCGTGCTGGTGAAGTCAAGCCGCACGAACCCGTGGCATGGACTCACCAAACGCAATCGGGCAGCAAAGTCTTCTACACCTCGCTTGGGCACGTGAAGGATTTTGAGAATGGTGCTTTCGTTACCATGCTCGGCAATGCCTGCCGTTGGTTGGTGAAATAAGGCACTCATGAAGCTTTCTACATTCCAAGTTCTCCTTGCTTCCCTCGCGGTGGCACTTCTTTCAACGGCAGTGGCTGAGGAGAAGACTAACATCGTATTTATATTCGCTGACGACTGGGGTTGGGGCGACCTGAGCTGTCATGGGCACCCCTATGTGAAGACGCCGAACATTGATCGCATTGCGCGAGAGGGGACGGACTTCTATCGCTTCACTGTCGCCAGCGGCGTCTGTTCGCCGAGTCGAACGGCGGTGATCACGGGGCATTTCCCGGCGCGCTATAACATTGATGGGCACTTTGCATGGGTACCGAGCAATGCGAAGCGGAACATGCCAGATTGGTTGGATACGAAAGCGCCATTGCTTCCTCGCTTCATGAAACAGGCGGGCTATGCGACGGCGCACTTTGGGAAATGGCATCTTGCGAACAACATGATTCCTGATTCTCCGGTGCCAAGCGCGTATGGCTACGATGCCTATGGAGCCTTCAATTGTGCCGGAGAGCAAATGCCCGTGCATGAAGATGCTAGTCATGCGATTGATTTCATTGAAAAGAGCCATGCTGAGAAGAAGCCTTTCTTCATCAACCTATGGCTGCACGAACCGCATACTCCCTTTCATACCGTGCCCAAGTATCGCTGGCGCTTCCGTGATCTTCAGGAGGCGGACAACATCTACGCTTCGGTTCTATCGCATGCGGACGATCGGGTAGGGGAGGTGCTGAATGCGTTGGATCGGCTGGAGCTGGCAAGCAACACCTTGGTGATCTTCAGCTCTGACAATGGCCCTGCCCGAGCGGCTCGACCGACGGAATTGACGTTGACTCACGATACGGCGACGGGTGCGGGTTATGGGATTGGCGCAGCCAAAGGCGTGACAGGTGGACGCCGAGGTTACAAAGGCGCTCTCTTTGAGGGGGGAATTGGCGTTCCGTTTCTGGCGCGTTGGCCTGGAAAGATTGCCGCTGGGGCCGTCGACGAGACGTCGATGATTTCTGCCGTCGATCTACTTCCCACGTTTTGCGAGATTGCGGGTGCGGCGTTACCGTCTAGCTATGTTCCTGACGGCGTCAGCCAGGTTGGGGCATTGATGGGCCAGGCGCAGCCACCGCGGCAGAAACCGTTGTTCTGGAAGATGCAATCGTCTTGGCCACCTAACAAGACAAGACCGGATCACTGGGTGTCGTATGCCATCGTTGATCAACATTGGAAGTTGGTGACCAATCGGGATGCTAGTCACGTCGAGCTGTATGACCTCGACGCAGATCCTTTCGAGAAAAGCGATTTGATATCTGGGAAGCCCGAGATCGCTGATCGGTTAGGGAAGCAACTCGAACAATGGAAAGCAACGCTTCCGTTGAAGCCCACCGGAAACGTCTTTTCAAAAGAGAGGTCGCGATCAGACCGGTAATTGCTATCGTGCGAGCGCTATGCACAATCTGACGATCAGCGCTTCTTCTTTGCATGAACTCATTGGCGACCCCGACCTGGTCATCGTCGATTGCCGCACGTCGCTGACAGAGGCGGACTATGGAAGACGCTCCTACGCCGAGGGGCATCTGCCTGGAGCACGCTTTGCCGATCTAGAGAACGATCTCTCTCAACACACAGACGCCTCTTTGGGGCGGCATCCGTTGCCTGATCCCGAACAGTTCCTGACGTTCGTGAGGTTTCTTGGCATCAGTAATGCCAGTCAGGTAGTCGTCTATGACGATGTGAGTGGGGCGATTGCTGGGCGTCTTTGGTGGATGTTGTCTCGGTGGATGAATCACGAAGCTGTGGCTGTCTTGGATGGCGGCTTCAAGTCTTGGCAAGAGCAAGACTTGCCGGTCACTAGCGAAGCGCCAGAAGTTAAGGCCAGCGTCTTTCAGTCCGAGCCGAATGATCGTGTTTGGGTGCGGTCAGATGAACTGGTCGATTGTCTAGCTAACAACGAAGTGACTGTGGTCGATGCGCGTTCAGCGGAGCGCTATGCCGGCAAGGAAGAGCCGATCGATCCTGTGGCAGGGCACATACCAAGTGCCGTGAATGCCTTCCTTGGCGAGAATTTGGAGAAGGGTGTCTATGTCTCTGACGAAGCGTTAAAGGACCGTTTCGCGGGCATTGTGGAGAAAGCGGGGGGAGCAGAGCGGATCGTTCATAGTTGTGGGTCAGGAGTGTCTGCTGTTCACAACATGATTGCTATGGAGAAAGCCGGATTTACTGGCTCGCGGCTCTACGTGGGATCGTGGAGCGAGTGGATTCGTGATCCTAATCGAGCGATTGCTACTACTTAAGGGGCGGCGATGCGCTCCACTGCGGCAGTCAGCTCATCTTTTCCCTGGGCATGTGCCTTTAGGTGCCAAAGTTCTTGGCCCTCTGGATCAGAAATGATGATGCCGTGTGAGCCCACTTGGCTTTTGTGCAGTCGTTCTTGGCTAGCAGGCAAGTGATAGTCAACCGTGCGGAAGTTCATCACGGGTCCGTGTTCTTTTTCCAATTCGCTCAGAGTGGATGAAAGTTCCTGGCAGAGGAAACAGCGCGGAATTTGGTAGAAGGAAAGGGTAGGGCGCATGATCTCAGGAACATGCCGATTTGAGTTCGATGAATCCATTCCTCCTTCATCAGCGCAGCCTAGCAGGAATGCGGAAAGGACAGAGCAAATGAGAATGTGGGTGGAGACAGTGATCTGCATGGTAGGAGAGGCCCTGAACGTGTATCACGGGTTGAGGAAGTCGTCCAGCCACTGAGCGTAATCAGGGTGGCCAATGGTCTCGGTGTGGCCGTAGTCGTCGACACGGATAAACTTGGCTTTGCTGCCAGTGGCCTCATGCAGGGCGACGCCTTCCTCAAAGGGGATGACCCGGTCAGCAGTGTCGTGAATAATCAGAAGCTTTTCAGGAGGGATCTTCCCGATGTGATCGATCGGACGGTGACTGTCCAGATCGGCGCCGGTCCACGATTCAATCGTTTTGCGCCCAACTAGCCAGATGGGTGATCGAAGGGGACCCATCTGGCGCAACACGATCTGGTCAGCGACCCGCTTCACGGCAGAGAAAGTGGCGTCCACGATGACTCTGTCAAAGATGCTGTATGTGCCCGAGGCAGTCAACACGGCAGAGGCACCCATCGAGTAGCCCAGTGCATGTATAGGATTGTCGGGATATTGTTTGGCCAGCCATTCGTGTGCCGCTTTCACCTCTTCTGTTTCGAGTAGACCTAACGTTGTGGCCCTACCAGGGCTATCGCCATGAGCAGGAAAGTCGATGATGAGCACACTGTGTCCCAAGTCATGGAGCAAACGCACCGGCTCCATGAAATTCTCACGATTGGCATTGAGTCCGTGGGCGACGAAGATGGCACTCTTGGATTCAGAATGGGTGCAATGCCAGCCTCGTAATGAACGACCGCGTGATTCAATGAGAACTTCTTCGTAAGGGATGTCCCAGTCGGCAGGCGTTCCTTTGGTTGCGACCCGTTGAGGATGGATCTGAAGAGTGGAAAGGAGGAAGGGGAAGAAGCCGAAAACAAGAACGGACAGCCTACCGATCAATCCTAGGGTGCGCCCGATACAGTTGTCAGCAAAGGCTCGTTTTGTAAGGCTTTGAAAGAGCGCATCGAGAAGCTTGATCGCCAAGATGAGCAATGCAAAGCAGAGGGAATCCTGGATCTACTCTTTCCATGGATACCGCCCACTGAGTGTATGGGCTAGTAGGTAGCCTCGGCCACCGGTAACTGCCAACAGAAGGATTGTGCAGACCGCTGTCCGGGTGAGCGTCGGTTTCGTCACGCTCGGCGGAATGCTTTGCTAGTTTCCAAACAACGTGGTCTCAATCATAGAACCCGAATCATTGTTTGATTGGGGGAGCCCGGAAGTGACATAGGTGCTGTTAGGCACACGTGGCGTGGTGTTGGACCGGGTTGCAGGAGAACGCTTGCTAGAGCGCTTTTGAGGCTTTGCTCCCGGAGCTGCATTCTTCTTCCGCTTAAAGATCGAGCCGATGCTCCAGCGCTTCTTTGGCTTGGCTTGAGTCGAGCGTCGACTTTGTTCTGCGAGCATCTTCGCGGAGCGTGCACGAGGTAGCCACTTGGACCGCCGAATCGCTTGGTCATATTCAGCACGCGAATTGTACGGAGCGTAGGGATTTGTCTGTGGAAGTTGAGTCGAGTTCGTCGGCATGAACGCCACTTGTTGGCGGAGAGATTCCTGACGAGTTACCGGCCGAGGCTTCTTCTTGAGCTGGATTGGTTTCCAAGATATGAGCCGTGATCGTTTTGCTGATGGCGAGTAGCTAGCAGGTTGCGCTTGCGCTTGCGCTTGCCGAACGGGTTGCGTTTGCCGAACGGGTTGCGCTTGTCGTGTAGGCGGGGTGTAGCGGATGAGTTGCGCTTGGCGCAGTGGCTGAACTTTGGCAGAAACGACTTTTGGGCGATTCTGATAGAGCGACTGAGGAGCGCTTTGTCGGCGAGGTGTTGGCTGCACCCTTGGCTGTGCTGTGACTCGCTTGGCCCATCGGTTCGGAGGTGCTGGCGGCATGCCATAGGTTTGAACGCGACGCTGCCGTTCCGCTTCATTCATGTCATTCAAGTGCTTCACCCATTTCGAGGAAGAAGAACTGGGCTGGCTTCCCGGGGTGAGGGATTGGAATTGAGGCGCAGCGTGAATGGACGCCAGGGTAAAGATCCCGGCAGTGGCGCATGAAAGAAGTGTGCGAGCCGTCATGGTGTCTAAGATATCTTAAATACTAATTTTATCAAAAACTAAATTCCTTTAATCGGCTTTCTCTAAAATTTTTATGAAGCAAGCAAACGCAGGAACCCCCTACCACGCGTCGCCGCGTGATAGAGGGCCTTCTCCATCGTGACAAAAACTGTTTGGGCGGTTTAGCGCATGACCGTGAGCATGCGATCGACGAACCAGATGGACGCCACTAAGAAGAGAGACAACAGCAGGAGAAGCTTGGCTCCATAGTAGTAACTCTCTCGCTGCACGTGCTTTAGAGCCGCGCGGTTTGGAACTGCGATCTCGCGTACTGCCTCCTCTGGGGGAGGGATTAGGTAGCGGGATTCTTCATGAAGCTGCGGAGCTGCATGAAGGAAGGTCTTGAGCACATTGAGCTCAAATTCGAGCTCTTCCGCTTCTCGGGCCAGGGACTCCTGACGCTGATGAATCGGGCTCAAAGCTTTGCTGAAGAGGTGGCGCATGGCAGGCAATCAGGGACTTACTGAGTGACGACGAGGTAGGTAACGACGAGGGTGATCGCCGTGAAGATCATGAGAGGCAGCGCATAAGCGAAACCAAGCTTCAGGCAGTGGGTGAACTCGGAATCGCTCGTGCTTGTGGCGCGTTTCCGGGGGGCTGTGGTCTGAGTCGAGGAGAAGTTGGAGAGACGCTCTTCAAAGCGATCAATCTCAGATTTGGCATCGTCGAGGGCTTTATTGCCACGATCTAGTTCGATCTTGAGTTCTGCTTCATCCCAGGCATCGGGAGTGACGGTCTTCAAGACCTCAAGATGCTGACCAAAGACCTCACGCATCTGCCGGAGAAACTCAGACCGGCGCTGGGCGTCTTCAGCTTCGTCACGTAGCTCGGGAAGGGCATCCGTAAGAATTTTGACCACATCATCCTTGCCCTCAGAAAAGCGTTGGCGACGGGCACTGAGCTTCTCCAGCTCTTCTTTCTGCTGCTCAAGCAGCTGGCGCTTCTGTTGGAGAGCGGCGAGTTGCTCTTCTGCACGACGAACCTTGTCTTCGACTTCCGTGTGATGAGAGTTGAGTCCAACAGACTCTGAGTTTAGTGGAACTGGTGCAGGTTCGAGGTTCTTGTAATCTTGGGACTCCTCGAAATTGAGTAAAATTTCTTCCTTTTCTGATGGGTACGTAAGATTCTGCATAGTCACTGGGAGAAGATTAATTCGTGGTAATTAATATTGCAGACATCTTAACTTTCCAAGTCTTTTTAGAGGTTTTCGTAAATTTTTTAAGGTGATTGCCAGGGCCCACCACATGTTGAGGTGTTCATTTGCTCGGCCTGCAAGATGTAGGGTTGACCGAATTTAGTGGAGCGACTGAGAGCGGATTTGAACCATCCGAATGGGCTTGTATTGACCCCAATCGCCACCCGACTGGAGGTCGAAGCTGCACGAACTTCTTCGCAGGGAGTCGCACTCTCGGGAGGACCTAGACTGATTTGACGAAAGATTTACTGGGGGCTCTAGGTTCTATAGTGAAGCGAAGAACTTTAGATCTCCGTGCGCGTAAGGTAAACGAACACCAATCAAGAGATTGGTGTTCGTGACATAGACTGAGTCGATTCACTCAAAGGGTGAATGTCAGTCGAGGCGCTTCACGCGGATGTTGCGATAGCGTACGTATTCTTTGGTGTGATCACCGCCGCCATGCACCTGGAAGGCAATGCCACCTTTCTTCGGGTGCCGAATCTCTTTCTCCTGCCATTCCATGATCTGCACGCCATTGATCCAGGTGGTGATGTGAGGTGGATTTCCAACGATGCGAGCTCGCAACTCGTTCCACTGATCGGCACGCCAGAAGTAGGGCCAGCTTTCTGGCTTGATGGGCAAGGCGACATCATGCTCTCCCGTCTTCTTCTCCTCGATCTCCGTGACCTTGTCTTTGAAGTTGTAGTTTCGGACATGAGGCTGTCCACCCAGGCCTTCGCCGTAGATACCCATCAGATTTCCGTCTTTGTGATAGTCGATCATCGCCTGCCAGGCCTTGCCGTCTTCCGTGCTTCGAAGGAAGAGTCCGCTATCAGGCCCGAAGTCGTTCTTCATCTCTATCGAAACTTCGAAGTCTCCGAATTGTTCGTCGGTGATCACAATGCCGCCATTCCCGGGGATGTCCTGCGAGCCCGTGATGGCACCGTCTTCCACAACCCAGCGTCCTCCTGACTTGTGCTTGCTGGTGCCAGAGTGGCCTGTCTTGGCGCTCACATGCCAACCTTTGAGGGTCTTCCCGTCAAAGAGTGAAACGAAACCATCGTCAGAATCTGCGGCGCAGAGAAACGGGATGGCAATTAGTGGCAACCCGCCAAGGATCGGAATAAGCGTCTTTAAATTCATGGGGAGATGGTGATACGGAGAGTCGGTTCCAGTCTACAAGAATCCCTTCGCTGGACTCTGCTTACAATTGTTCGGATGTCTTGTAGTCGCGCTGTGTTCCTGTGGTGGTATGCGTGCCTGATTCTCGGAGTGAGAACAGAACTACGCTCTCACCAGGCAGGGTGTCTTATTGTTAAATTGTGCGTCTTTAGAGCCAGTGATGCCCGTGATACGAACCGAGGAGTCTGTGTCCCATCTTGAGTTTAGTCAGGATGGGAGCGTGCTTATGGCCTCCGCAGGAGGGGGCTCATCTTGTGTGATTGTGAATCTAATGCCGCGAGGACGGAACGGCTAATCCCAGGGGGCACCTTGCATGCGGTGGCTTTTCATCTGCTGGAAACCTTCTTGCTGTAGCTCAAAGCGACCGCACTTGGAGTATGATCGATGTAAGAAGGGGAGCAACGGTCACAGGGCCCATTGTTGGCTCTGGGCTTTGATGAAGATGAAGGCGACGTGGCCGCTGCTGTTGCGACTTACGATCGGAGTGGATACTTTGAGGCTGGGCGATGGCGTCCGCTCGTGACGCTGGAGGATTGGCCCCTTTGGTTTTTAGAAGTGGTCGACGCCTTGATCGGTGGGTATCTTAACGATGTGTATGTGATCGAGTCCATTTCGATTGAGCGTCGCAGCGCGATTTTAGATGCAGCGTTACACAGGGAAGGAATGCTGGCAGATCTTGTTAAGAGGGCTATTGGTCCTAGCAAATGAAGGGCGAGGCGATTAGACCGCTAGTGGTTTATCCAGACAATTCGATCATTGGCGTGTCGCTATCGCCGAACCGATTGGCCTGGATGCCTAACTGTTGGAGAGTAAATAAATGATAGTTCGATAGGCTGAACTGCTCTTCGAAGCGAATCTGTCGTCCTGGCTTGATCGCACCAGCACCGCCGCCTGCGAAGAGGAGGGGAAGATCCTCGTTTCCGTGCGTGTGCCCATCACCCAGGCTGGAGCCATAGAGTAGCATGGTGTTGTCTAACAAGCTCCCTTCACCATCGTTGAGTTCCTTCATGCGGCCGAGAAGGTAGGCCACCTGCTCGTGGTGCCAGCGATTGACAGCGCAGTACATACTACGCTTGCTATCGAGCGATTTCCAAGAGGTCTTGCCGTCATCATCCTCGGTCTTGCCGTTCACATCACGATAATGCGAGAGTGCGTGCCAAGTGCCTTCTACGCTATCGACGAAGTCGAAGTAGCGATTGCTCTGCCCATGGTCGAGCATCAGGCTGCTCACTCGAGTAGCTCCCGACCAGAAGGACAGCGCCATCATGTCGAGCAATTGGCGCACGTACTCTTGGTGGTTGCTGGGAATGCCAGCTTCGGGACGCTGTAACGTGTCTGTGAGGATGCCTTCTTCAGAAGCCCGCTGGCTTTGCGCTTCGGCAAATTCCATCCGCTTCTCCACACCGCGAATCGATTCCAGATACTCCTCGATCTTCTGTTTGTCCGCGATGCTGACCTTGGTCTTCAACGTCTTTGCGTGACCTAATACCAGGTCGAGAACGCTCTTGTCCGTCATGCCTTCTTCCGGCTTTCGAAACATGCGGTCAAAGATCATGCGCGGTACCGTTTCCCGACTTGCGGGAACATTGCTAGACGTCCAGGAAATGGTATTGCGAGGAAGGTCGTTTGAGAAATAGCCCTGACCTTGGGTGCCCAACTCGAGTGAGGGAAGGGGAGTGTCCTGCCCCACGTGCTTGGCCGCAATCTGATCCACTGACATGCCGCCAGCATCGATTCGGCGACCATCGTAGCCACCGCCGGTGAGCCAGGTGGCCGTGCCTGCGCCGTGTCCATTACCGAGAGGTGTCCACATGTTCTCTGGGATGAGAATGTCTTCTTTGAAGGGCTCTAACGGTTTCATCCACGGGCTTAGCTTCTGCAATCGACCGCTCTCCGAGACCTGCTCGGGTTGCCAGGAACCCTTGGCCACGCCGTTCGGGAAATAGAGGTAACCGACCTTGAGCTTCTTGCGCGCCGCATTAATCACCGCTGCCTTCGAGGTGGCAGGTTCCATCACCTCAAGAAAGGGGAGCGCCAACGAGGCACCGAGACCACGCAACATCGTGCGTCGAGAAAGATGCCAGGAGTGAGAGGAACTCATTGAATCACGGTAACTGCTGGAGCGAATGTTTCAAGGAGCGGCGCTTTCCAAGCGCCGAGGTTGCGTTGGGCGCTTGAAAAGCGCCTGTCCTTGGGGTTCTCGTGTCTCTGGGAGACGTTTCCACTGAAATGGATAGCTGTTCACGATTTCATTTATTAGCGTATGAAACTTGTAGTCATCGTACTGCACCGCAGCCAGGATTTCCTGGACGGCGAGTTCATCGTAGTATTCTAACTGACGTCCCAACCCAAAGCTGAGCATCTTGCGGGTGACCTGTTTAGTGAGGTCGTCTAGACGTTGGTCGATGAGGACATTGCGGAGCCCTTCGAGCCCGACGAATTTGCGACCGTTGGGTAGCTGGCCCTCGGAGTCGATGGGCTTGTCGCGATGTTCCTTCCGGAAACGGCCAAACCAGTCGTAGTTCTCAAGCGAGAAACCTAACGGGTCAATCTTCGCATGGCAGCCGGCGCACTGTGGGGAGCCGCGATGGATCTCTAACTTCTCTTTCAAGGTGAGGTCTCGTTTGCGAGCCACCTCTTCGTCAAGCTCGCCGGCGTTGGGCGGGGGGGGAGGAGGTGGTGTGCCTAGCACATCATCGAGGATGTACTTTCCACGGACCACGGGGCTCGTGCGGCCGGGAAAGGAGGTCACTGCGAGTATGCTGGCCTGACCGAAAATACCGCCTCGGCGAGGATCATTGAGCGCGACGCGGCGCATGTGGTCTCCGTGAACGCCTCTGATACGATAATGCTCGGCAAGTTCCTCATTGAGGTAAGTGTAGTTTGCATTGATGAGGTTGTGGATGGGCCGGTTCTCCTGGATCAATGAGTGGATGAACATGGCGGATTCATCACGCATCGCGGTCATGAGTGAATCGGTGCACCAGGGGTTGTCGATGGGATCGAGCCTAACGCGTGTGCCCACATGTTCGAACTTGAGCCATTGAGAGGCAAACTCATGCCCGAGTGCGCTGGAACGCTCATCACGAAGCATGCGTTGGATCTGTTCACGAAGGATGTTGGGATCACTCAACGTACCCGCTGCTGCAAGATTGAGTAAGGAGTCATCTGGGGTGGACGCCCAAAGGAAATAGGAGAGGCGGCTAGCGAGTTCCCAATCTGTAATCAGGTGATCATCCGCGTTGGCGGGGGCACTCTCGATGCGGTAGAGAAAGTGGGGAGAGATGAGGGCAAAGATGACTGCCGGTTGAATGGCTTCTTGATGGGATGCGCCGGCAGCCTTGGCAAGCTGATAGCGGGTGACGAGTTCTGAGACTTCTTCATCGCTTGGTGGACGGCGGTAGACTCGCCTGAGGAACGTGCGAAACAGTGTGTTAGGATTCGTTTCCCTGGCAAGTGGCCACTGAGGCATCGCTGCGGTGACGATCTCTTCTGCTGCGCTGATGTACCGTTCTAACAACGTAGACTGGATGAACAACGTATTCGAACTATTGGCGAAACCGCTCAGCCCGCTAAGATCGTGTGGAAACATGTCGGCGGGCTTGAGATCGATGCCGAAGAGATCGCGCAACGTGTTGTTATACTCTGCGTGAGACAGTCGACGTGCCCGTTCGTAGCCGGGGTCCTTCACCGTTGTGTAATCGAAGTCGATCACGTCCCGATTGATCCAACTCAGCAAGGCTTCTTGTTCCTCGGCTGAGAGCTGTGGTTCATCCTCCGGTGGCATTTCGCCATTCTTGATGCGCTCTAGCACATTGATCCAGAGATCACGGCTCTTGACTAACGGAGTCTCGCTTAGTGCGGATTCGACATCGAGATCGCCTTTGCTAACGGCAGTGTCATGACACTCGAGGCAATGCTTTTCTAGGAGGCCGGTCACGTGAGCGCGTTGCGCCGCGTGATCGACCTCAACCTGCTTTGGGGGCAGGTCCTCCGCGCGAAGGTCGGGTAACACCGAGGTCTGCTCCTCTGTAGGTCCTAATTGATGAATGGTGTTGTGGATGACACGCTCGACGTCCTTGCCGTCGGCGTCTTTGACTTGGATCTTGATCTCCATGCACCACGTGGTATCGATCTCGGGAATGCTTAGGAAGACGGACTTGCCATCATCTGAAACGGTCGCCCGTGCGACCTTGAGCGGCCTCTCGTCGTAGTGTTTGGACCCGTAGCCTTTCGTGCGTTTTAGATTCCAGACCTTGATCTGATAATTCTCTGACTCGGCCGCGGCAACTTTATCGAGCGCATCAGTGAAGCCTAACTGAATGCCTTCGGGTGTTGCCTTCAATTCGATCGGCAAGTTCTTGGCATTTCCCGTTGCTCGGATGCGATAGAATCCGCCGTCTTGATGCTTACTCCCCGCCCAGGCAAACATGCCTGTCGTGTAGAGTTGTCCATTGTCAGGATGGAATCGTCCACGCATGATTCCAGTAGGGAAGTCGAGTCCAAGGCTGACCATCCCGCCTTGGGCTTGTCCATCAGGCATTTTCTCGTGAGGCACAGCAAAGACCTTGCCCGTTCCATAGCTGAGGTTGAGCAGCTTGCCATTCAAGGCTCCCCACTTGGCATCTTCTGGCACCCAGAGGAGTTCACCGGGGCTGCGATCAAACGCATTGGTGATCCAGCAAAGCGGCTGTTCCATCGCGTCATCGCTGTCATCCGTGATATCGTGGTAGCCGAACATGTTGCCGTAGAATCCACCTTCCTTGACGTAGTTGATTCGGTTCTTTGGATTCCAGTGGCCCTCCTGGTCGGTCACAATGTAAGTGCCATCAGGATTCAAGCAGACTCCGTTGGCGGCGCGGAACCCCTTGGCCAAGATCTCGGTCGTGGTACCGTCCTTGCTGATGCGGAGGAGTGTTCCGTGATGAGGAACGAGCGCCGTCTTGGCATGGCGTGCGGACTTGGCGTAGTAGAAATTATCCGCATCATCCGTCTGCAAGCCCATGGCGAACTCATGGAAATGCTCGGTGACTTGGTGGTCGTTGTTGAAGCTCTCGACATAGTCGATTTCTTCGTCGCCATTCAAGTCATGGAGTTTGGCTAACTGATCGCGACAGGTGACGTAGATATGCCCATCGACCCACTTCACACCGAGTGGCTGGAAGAGCCCGCTGCAGATGCGCTTCCATCGATGCTGTTTGAAATCGCCGCCGATGTCATCGACGAGCCAGACGTCGCCTAACCACGTGGCGACGGCTGCACGCTTGCCACCAGGAAGGAAATCGAAGCCACCGATACGCATCCAACTGTGGTAGGGATTCTCACTTGGATAAGTGATCTCATCAACGGCGAAGGCATCTTCATCGTTGCCCATCTTGCCCTCTGTTGTGACCGTCTCTGTCCAGTGCGCGGGGCCACCTTTCGTGTAAGCCGTGAGATCCTCAGGATCAGCTGCTAACAAAGACGCGATGACAAGGCTCTGGGCCTCGGCCTGGGTTGAGAGGACATTCACCTTCGTCGGCGTGTCTTTGGCCAGCACGGTCATGACTTGGTAGCCATCGAGCACGGCGACAGTCGCGGCCCCTCCAATCACCTGTGCCGTGACGTCGGCGGGTGATACACGGAGATGAAGGTCTTTGCTAGATTTGCCTATATTCAGCGTACGAGCGAAGACGGGCTGTTCCCCTGATTGGATAAGGCTTGGCATTTCTAGCACCTCGGCATCGCCAACCGTGTACTTGATAACGACCTTGTTGCCGTGGATATACTGGCCTTTGAAATGCGTCCATTCGCGGGGAAGGGGGCCATAAGGCTTGCCATCTCGGCCTAGGAAACGCGGATCCGCCCAGGAATCATTCTCTGGATTCGCCCATCCTGGACCCACTGGATTGACCAAGGTTTTATCACCGACGATGCTTGTGTGGGAGCCATGTGATTGATCAAAAGCAATGCCTTTCCAGTCGACAAACTCGTTTCCGGACCAAGCTGCTGCCACGCGCATCGTATCATGATCGTAGACCATCCAATGACGCCCCTTGCTCACACCGCCTGGGCCATTGTCTAACCGAATGGCGATCGCTTTGTAGGCGATGTTTCCAGGAGCGACTTGATAGGTCCAGTCCAGCATGGGACCAAAGTTCATCCGTTCGTATTTAGGGCCCTTGGCATAATCGATCTGCTCTTCCGTGAGTGTCCCTTCGGAGCTCATACCCTTGGGGAGACTATCAAGATACTCAGGGGTGATTTCGGCATACTCGGAAGGATTGTTCGTTTTCACGAACTCTTCGCGGATGTAGTGGATGACATCATAGGCTGCCGAAGGTGTCAGCCAGGGCTGAGGCGGCATCTGGTTGTAACCATTCTTGAGCGTCAGGTAGAGGCTGTGAGGATCTTTGCCATTCTTGAAGGGCTCTTTCCAGAATGGCCGTGATGTGGGGAGGGAACCGGCCTTCTCCAAGTTTCCGTGGCAAGCAAAGCAAATACCTTGGTAGATCTTCTCGCCTCGTTTGAAGGCGTCGTCATTCCAGGCCGTAAGAATGCTAGCGTGATCGACGTCGGCCAATGGTCTCACGGAGACGTTGGCGAAACGGACCTTCCCCAGATCCGCCTGCAATCGCAGTGGTGTGCCCAAGTCTGATTTGTCTTGGGCTGTTGTCGTTTCGCCTTCCTTCCATTCCAAGACTGGTTTGACGCGCTCGATGGGTTCGCTAGCGCCTGTGAGTTCGATGTCCTGATCACTGAGAGCCTCATTGAAGAATTGGAACGTCGCGATCTGCCCCTTCCAGTGTATGGCGTCATCAGGGAACTCATTTGCCCCGGCACCGATGCGGAGGAGGCTTCCTTTGGTGTCGGGCGCTGTGAAATCGTCATTCTCAGCAAGTTTCTCTCCATCAAGGTAGATCTCTGCCAGTCCGTCCTGATGTCGGAGTGCGACGGTGTGCCACTGGCCATCGCTAACGCCGTCGTTAGAATCGGTTGAGAGAGCTCCCACCCAACCAATGTCGTAGTGCAATTGATCCCCTTCGATGAAGATTACTTTATCATCCTCGCGATGCTTGCCGTTCGGGCCCACCTTGCTGAAGAGCGGTCCCGACTCTTCGGTGCGGAATCGGGTCACGACGGTGAAGTCTTCGCCCATGTCGCATTGCTTCCCTTGCTCTGGAGTAGAAGTGAATTGCGCTGCGACTGCTGCCTGATCATCGCTTTCAGGCTCCCCGGGAAAGCCATACAACGTGGGCTCTTCCACGCGCACGCGTTCGTGAATCTGCTTCCCATTCAACCACACGGAGAGACCCGCTTCGGTCTCGTTCACATGTTGTATTGCCACTTGCAGGGATTGCCATTCACCAACCTTGCCGCCAGCCTTTGTGCTAGGCTCCGCCACGCCGTGAATGGCGCCACACTGATCGGTCGTGTCTAACTGAATCTCCCATTTGCCATCGATGTAGACACCGCTGGTGGATGATTCGTCAGGCAGAAGGAAGTCGACATGAAAGACAGCGTCTTCAAACGAGCGTTCTGTGACAATGTCGCCATACCCTGGCTGCGCGATCATCTCCTTGTCGGTTACTTTCCAGCGGGCCTCCCGATAATGAGGGCCACCAGAGGACGTGTCTGCCACGGAGTCTAGCTTAAGCACCGCAGGCGGAGCGCTTGGATCCCAGTGTCGCCATTCGTCTAGTGGCTCTTCGTCCGATGCCAATGGGTGCGTGGGAGGAACCGGGAAAGGGCGGGGAGCCACTTCTGGTGAGGGCTTCGTCTCCAAGCTCCACTCGCAGGCATTTAGTAGCATCCTTACAAAGGCCTGGTTTGCGAAATCAGCCTCCGATCCCATTGATGCGTAGAAGCGATGGTTGCCCATGGTCCAGGCAAGAGGTTCGGCTGGTTGTTCTCCCACTTTCCCAAAGAGTAGTGGCACGGTGCCGTCGGACAGTGGCAATGTGTGGTAGATTCCATCTTTGCCCGCATCGAAACGACTTGGCAACCCTGCTAGAATCGGGTGGTCTTTAGCTTCGATCGCCACCAATGCCTGACAGTCTTTCTTCTGGCCTGTGTGTGTCTTGAAATGTCCTCCGAAATGCCGCACAAACCAGCCAGGCTGATTTGCTATCCCATGACTGGTCGTGCGCAGCGCAATCGCGGGCTTACCAGCGTTGAGGTAGGCATCGATTTGCGCTAGCTGATCCTCAGAGGCCTCGCGCAGTCTGATATAGAGCACCAGTAGGTCGGCGTCTTTCAAGGCGTCCAAATTGGGCAGAGAGCGGCTTCCTTGCGGAGATGTCAGGACGGTCGTTTCATAGCCGAATTTCTCAGTGAGTTGCGTGGCGAGTGCTGGCATGCTCTTCTCCGAGCCGTAGTACTGTTCGCCATGGATGAGGACGACCTTGGGAGCCGCCATGGCCTGGATCGTGAGCAGGCAGGGCAGCAGGAATTTCAAATAGGGTTTCACGTTGGAAACTAGAGCATATCGGCGGCCCGATGTAAGGGCGTTTCTGAGGCATCTTGCTCCGGGCTAGGGCTTGGCAGTAACCGCGAATACACGCCAATGTTCAAGAAGTGGGGAGATCCAAACTGCAGGGTAAAGGGTAGCACCGGCATCCTGCCGGTGTCAAAGGCTGGAAGCCTTTGCTACATTAACACACTAGCGTCCATGCGTGGTTCTATTTGTAAGCTCTGTCCAAGGATTTCGAATCTCTCGCAACGGCGCAACGGCGCTACGAATGGCGAACTGGAAAAGCTCTGATTCCCTTCTCTTCCCATCTTTGCGCCGTAGCGTCGTTGCGAGAGATCCTTTACCTTATCTGCACATTGGTAGGGCGAGGACGACGCCATCCGGTGCTGGGGGCGTTTCAGATTTGGGATGACTATTGCATTTTGAGTTCCTAAGGTTGCGCCAATCGAAAGAAGAGCATCGGAGCCAAGTCTGTCGAGAGCGTCAGTTCAGTCTGGCCTGCGGCGTCGGTCACCTCACTCCAACCTTCTTCGAAATCGGTGGAGCCTTGGAGGATGGCTTCGGCGCTGTCCCACATGAGCGTGAAGCTACCGTCAATGACAGGGCTGATTCGGAGAATGCCGAGTGGTAGGAGGATGATCGGTTCGATGTCGTCAAAGAAACGCACGGGCACCATCTGTGCGTTCTCAGCGAGTTCGAACTCGCGGTTGTCGCCGTTCTCCCATTCCGCGCTGTTGATGATGAACTTGTAAGGCACCTCGCTGCCAGGGAGAATGAATCCCACCGTGGCCGTGCCCTGATAGATGGTCGAGCCCTCTTCTATGCGCACCAAAGGCTCGTTGCCTTCCCAGTTGTTAAAGGGCCCTCGCACAGACACGTAGTCCACCTCGGGATCGAAGAGGTCATCGTGGATGCGAGCGGCCATGTCTACTTGAAACGTCACATCCGTCCCGGCTCCAGGATCAACGGACAAGTTGTCAAAGAACACCGGTGGTAACACGTGATCGGCTGCCTGCTGTTCAAAAGCGCGATTGTCTTGCCCATCACCAACCTCACTCTCCCAGATGACCACATTACTACTGTCCACGATGACAAATTTATAGTCAACGAACGCGCCCTCGCCATCCTCCACCTCAAGTGGAAGGCTATAGATAGAGGGATTGTTAGCATCTTGCTCCAGTTCGGTGCCGCCACCCCAGCCAGTGAATGGTCCTCGTACTTCGATGATATCCTCACTAGGCACGAAGCGTTCGAGCGACTCCTGAATGGAGAGATTCACCTGAAAGGTGACTTCTATTGCAAGCGTAGGCTGGACTAGGAGGATCGGGAGAAAGACGCCTGGGATCGCGGGGAAATGCGTGGGTTTCATGAGAAGCACGTAGGGTGGATTAATTCCGGACCTTAGTCGCTGGAAGTTGATGCCCTGTCGAGTTGGAACTGTATACCAGGATACGCCGACTCGCAGAACGTGATCCTGCTCCCAATGTATCTACATGCTATGTCTAGCGTCTGGTCGACGAGGGAAATCCGCGATTATTTCTCCCGAATACTCAGCGTTCCACTCATCACTGACCAGTGTCCAGGGAAGGTGCAGACATATTCATACTCGCCTGGAGGCAGGGCTTTGATCGGCAGTCGGGCGCGTTCCCCGGCTTCTAACATCTTGGTGGCAGCTATGATCTTGTCACTCTTGGGGACGTAGGCGCGGCCTTCGCGGTCTAACTGATCTGGGGTCATGGTGAGGGCGGCAGTGCCGAGGGCTTCTTTGGCGCCTTTCTGACAGATGATCAGGTTGTGGGGCATGAGGTCGTCGTTCTCGAAGACGATTTCGAAGGGCTTGTTCGCTTCGACCGTGATGTGGTTGGTGTCGTAGCGGAGCTGTTCGTGGACCGTGCGGAGGACGATGACGTTGACGCCTAACTCTTGGAGGGAGGTACGGATGGTATCGACTTCTTCCCGTGGCAGGTAGCCTGCGAGTTCGGTCGCGACTTGGACGTTCTCGATGAAGTCTTGAGCGGTCCGGCCTTCAGCGGGGACGGCTTTGGCCCAGGTGTGGATGGCTTTGGCGGCGAAACCGGCGGCGGTGGCGTTCCAGGAGTCTCGGTGGATCTTGCGGAGGGCGCGGGCCGCTTCGGTGAAGCTCTCGCCTTTGTCGATGAGTTCGCAGAGCTGGATGAACGTTGCGTTAGGTTTCTCGTTCGTGCTGACGAGGGCGCGGATGGCGGCACGTTGGATCGCACCTTTGGGATCGCCGGGGCCAATGTCAATGGTGGCTGTCTTGTCAGGGGCTTTGTTGCCCTTGGCATCGAAGATGACTTGGCGTGTGCTGTCGAGCACCTCGAGATCGTACCCTTCTAAGCGCGCTTGGAATCCGTCCCGGTTCCAGAGGACGATGGACTCAATGGCTTGAGCGCTGCCGAGATCGACTTCCCACCAAGGGTTCTTCTCGTTGCTTGTGTGCGTGGCTCTACCTGCGCGGTAGGTGTGCCCGGGCTTGCCGTCGATGGCGCCTTGGGCAGTGCCGCCGTATTCGGTGCTCGATTGTTTGGCTGTTCCGGTAGGCGCGATGTTCTTGCCTCCGCTGATGATTTCCACTTCGCACAAGGTGAGTTGCCCGAGTCGTGGGAGGGAAATCCGGACGTAGCGACCTTGGGTAGATTTGGAGTCGGTGAGTTTGGAAGCAAGCGTTTCTGGGAGGGCTGTTAGGATGGCAGCGACCTTCTCATGGGCGGTGGCGCGAAGTGTTGGATCGGCGATTGCTGGGATGGCGTTGAGGACATTGGTGAGAGCGCCTTCGTCTGCCAGAGCGGGTGTCCAGAGCGCGTCGATATTGCCATCGGCGATCATCATGGAGGCGAGTGCCGCGGGAGTATTGCCAAGCTTTGCCAACCGATCACGCAAAGGCTTCAGATCGGCTGCGGGTTGACGCGTAAGGAGTCGACCAAGATCGGCTGTGGCAATGTCTGGATGATTGCTAGAAAGAGAATCTAGAAGGAGTTCGGCGCTGGTGTTGCCGCTGGCCTTGGTGAGCTCGGCGAGAGCGTCGAGACGCTTGAGTTCGGGAATGCCAGGGCGGGTGAGCCAGGCGTTGAGCACGGCAGGGATGCGCGGCATGGCGAGGAGTTCGCGATTGTTGACTGTGGTGAGGAGGTAGGTGGCTCCAGCGGGATTGTCGGCGGCGATCTTGCCATCGACGAGGGCAGGGCGCCACCAGGTCTCGAGTTGTTGCATCGTTTCTTTGAGGATGTACTCGAGGTAGTCGTCGGTGGGGTGTGCTAGGGACGCGAGAGCGGCATTGGTCGCTGGGATGGCTTCCTCACCCTTGTAGAAACTGGCCATGCGGATGCCTTCGAGGCGAACACGCGGGTTGGCGTCGGTGCAGAGAGAGCGAAGTTTGCCTAAGGGATCGCTGACACGATCACGCCAGTAACAAAGGACGCGGCCAGCGGCGGCACGGGCTTCGTGTTTCGGTGAGGCTAACATGGCGCCGAGAAGAGCCTCGTTGACCACGTTGTGCCATTGGTGGACCCAGAGGAGTTCCGTCTTTTCATGCTCAGACAAGCTTGGGCGTTTTAAGCGGTCGGCCACGGCTGCGATGACATTCTCTGAGGGGCGCGTATCGAGCTCGATCTTGGCTAGGAGTCTGGTGCCATTGACGGGGCTTGCGAGAAGGTCTAGCAGTTTATTGATAGGCTCGCCGCTGATCTCCGGTGGCGTGGCGAGGTCGCGGCCTTTGTAAGTGATGCGGTAGATACGGCCATGCTGGTGATCGCGATTGGGGTCGCGGATGTGGTGCTGTAAGTGACCGATGATGGTTTGGGTCCAGTCGCAGAAATAGAGAGCGCCGTCAGGACCGTTCGACATGCAGATGGGGCGGAAATGCTGGTTGTCCTTGGGATCGGTGGACACGAGATGCTCCAGTGTTTCGCCTTCCGGGCCCGAGCCTTCGTAGGTGACGCCAACTCGGAAGATCCCTTGGAAACTGATGACGTTGGCATTGAGGAAATTGCCTTGGAACTCCTCGGGGAAATGAGCGCTTGAGAGAATCTCGGTGGCGGGACACGGACGAGAGGGGCGTTTCCAGAATTCTTTGAGTCTCGCATGTTTGCGTCCATTGGTGGTGTGTCCGCTAGCGGCATCGCCGTAGTAGTTCACATTGCCGGTGGCATCCGTGATGAAGCTATTTCCCCAGCGGTCGAAGGCCTTGCCGTGCGGGTTGGCGAAGCCATGGGCCATGAACCAATCGAATTCACCGGTCCGTGGGTTGTAGCGATAGATAGAGCCGTCTGTGTTGCGCTTGGGACCTTCAGCCGTTTCGACCTGAGTGCGGTGAAAGACGCCGTCGGAAAGGTAGATGCCGCCGCCGGGATCGTAAGCCATGGCGTTGGTGGTATGGTGCGTGTCGGCCGAATCGATGCCGTTGAGCATGCGTTGACTCCAATCTGCTCGGCCATCGCCATCCGTGTCTCGCAACCAAAGGAGGTCGGGCGATTGCATGATTAGCACACCGTCTTTGTAGAATTGGAAACCAGTGGGGCTGTTGAGTCCATCGGCGAACGTTGTCATCTTGTCGGCCTTGCCATCCCAATCGGTGTCTTCGAAGACGAGCAATTTATCGAGAACGGTATCGGTAGGCGTGGCGGCCGGATAGGTAGGCCAAGCGGCGACCCAGAGGCGATTTTTGGTGTCCCAGGCCATTTGCACGGGATTGGCGAGCTCTGGGAAGTCCTTCTCGCTGGCGAAGAGATTCACTTCCATGCCGGAATGGATCTTCATCTTGGAAATGGCTTCCTGAGGATCGGGGTAGGGGGCGATGCGGTGTTCCGGTAGATTGGTGGGTGTTTCCGTGACGGCGGGGAGGTCGTCGTCAGTCACGGTGAGATCCTTGCCTCTAGCGATGGCCCATATTCTAGCATCGCGGTTGGCGGCTTGGGCATCTCGCTGACGCATTTCCTCCTGCATGACCTTGAAATTTGAGAGGCCTGAGTAGACGTTTTTGGAACGCCCGCCGTAGACATTGTAGCCGTCCACGGTGCGGTAGCGGCTGAACCAGCGCGCGTTCTTCTCTTGCACGGCCTCAACAAGTCTTCGGTCTAGCAACGCGATTGTTGATTGGCAGAGATCGTTGACGAGTGAGCCAGAGAGCGCGCTGTAGCCATCATCGATGAGATGGAGGCCGTTGACCGTGAGTTGGGTGTCCGTTTGTTCGTAAGTCCGGAGACTGTGTTGATAGAGATCCACGAACGGCAGGTTTTTCTCTGTGGCCACCTCTTGAATAGCTTTGGCGTAAAGTGCTAGATTGGCATTGAGCGGGGCAGCGGAAGGTAGATCGGAGTTGCCGGTGTCTTCGGCTGCGGGCGGGGAGAAGAGCGCGATGCGTGGCGCGGCTTTGCCAAAGGTTTGGCTGCGTTTACCATCGATCCATTTGGAAAGATCGTCTTTAAACTTAGCGAGGCGATCCGCTCCTTGGAACGATTCGTTGAATCCCCAGAAGGCGAGGATGACGTCGGCCTCGACGCGTTTGAGCCATTCGTCTTGGGACCCGAAGTCTTGCGAGCGATGCCAAGTCGTGACTTCGTCGCCAGCGGCAGCGAGGTTGCGAATGACCAGATCGTGCTCGGCATGAGCTTGGTTCAGAAAGGCCTCGAAATAGCCGGAATGCTGCATGCGATCAGCGAAGCCGCCTCCAAGGATGGCAATGTGCTCGCCTTTCTTCAATTCCAATTCAGCTGCGCCGAGAGCGACGTGTGTCAGCGCGAGAAGGGCAATGGCAAATCGATGCATGCTCGGAGACTACTAAGTGGACGCCTGACACGTCAAAGCTGAAGCACGGTTCCTGCGCAGTGATTGGGATTGGACGTTGGATGGCGGATTGACCAATCCCGGATCGGCCACCTATGCTCACCCTACGAAGTGCGCTGTATCTGACGGGCGAAACTACCTATGAGTGAGATCGAGCATCCCAACGCGCGCCAAGAAGAAATGGCGGCCATCTTGCAGGCGTCGAAACGGCAACAAACACTGGCCGGGCTGTTGGTTGCTGTTCTCGTTCATGTTCTGTTAGTGAGCGTTCTCGCCTTCATAGTTTTACCTCAGCTGACACCGCCGGAGCCGGATCTTATTGTGTCGGCTCCAAGGGCAGAGATGGCTCAAGTTCTTCAGAAGAAGACGATCACCACGTGGCAACAGCCAGATCGTCCTTCTCGTCCGAGCTCTTCTGCGGCGAAGGTCGTTGCGGCCTTGGTGTCGTCACCGATTGCCGTGCCTGTCGTGGAGACCACCTTGGACGATGCTCTGTTGGGTGTCGGTTTTGGAGAAGGAATCGGGTTTGGTCAGGGGCTTGGAATGGGAGGTCCAGGTGGCGGCATGACCTTTTTCGGAAACAAGGCGGACGGCGACCGCGTGGCCTTCGCCGTCGATGTCTCAGCGTCCATGACCAATGAGCAGCTTGCACTGATGAAAACGGAATTGATTCGCTCTTTGAAAGGACTACGGCCAGGCAGCCAGTATCAGGTGATCTTCTTTTCTGGTCCAGTGTGGTTCGCCCATCAGAAGATTGAAAGCAAAGGACGTGGTGAAGTGATTGTGAGTGGGCAGCGAGGGAAGAAACTTGTTTGGAAGAGTCCCACAGGATCAGCGGGTGGTTTTGAGTTTGGTGATGGCAAAGAACCACTGCCGGTGGAGTCATGGAGTTCGACAAACCCAAGCAATGTTAGCCGGACCATCCAACACGTGGAAGCCGTTAAGAAATCATTCGGAACAAGCTGGCGCCAGCCTCTTCGAATGGCGCTGAGCATGGAGCCAAAACCGGACATTGTCTATTTTATGACCGATGGCGCGGTTCGCGATGCTGAAGCAGAAGTCAAGCTCGTCACTCGGCTGAACCGGCGCGGCAAGGTGAAGACGAAGATCTTTACCACGGCAATGATGGAGCCCAAGGCGGCCGAGCATCTCTATGGCCTTGCTAAAAAGAATGGCGGTGAGTTCTCGATCGTGCGGGCGGATGGCAGAGTGCTCACAGGGCGAGATGCGTTGAAGTAGTCACGTCGCGCTCTACCATGATGCCAAAGATGTGGAGGATTTCCATGATGGAGTTGCTCCGTTCTCTCTTGTAAACCATGCTCGTTTTTAGGAGAAATTGCTAGCCGCCCGTATTCTGTTCTCGGTCCGTAGGCGTTTCATGCATGACTTCGTCATCATGCCGAATCACGTCCATTTGCTCGCTTCCTTCTCAGATCAGGAAGGCCTTCTGAAGCAGTGCGACTCTTGGAAACATTTCACCGCGAGACAAATCAACAAACGGCTTGGCCAGGCCGGACGCTTCTGGCAGCAGGATGCCTTTGATCACTTGGCGAGGCATGAGGCCCAATTTGAGCGTTCGCGAGCCTACCTTGCTGAGAATCCTAGAAAGGCCGGTTTTCAGAAGGGCGAGTAAGTTCATTACACAACGTCGTCGTTTTAGTCGTTTACACGCTGTTGTCGTCACGCTCTGGCCCGTTTTCCTCGCGCGGAGCGCAAGGGCTACATTAGGAATCTGATTGCTTTGCCAAGCCGCGTTTGATATTCCGGGGCCAGAAGAGATGGCATGAAGAGAACTAGCACGGCAGCACTGCGATGGGCAATAACAGGTGTGATCTTGGTCGCGCACGGGGGGGCGCTCTTCGCGGCGACAGCAGCCCCGGCGGCAGCAAGCTTCTTCAAGACAGCAATCGTCCCCATTCTTGAGCAGCGATGCTACGAATGTCATAGCCATGAATCAGGTAAGGCCAAAGGTGGTCTTGTGTTAGATGCTCGCAGCGGTTGGGCGCGCGGTGGTGATTCCGGCCCTGCCATCATCCCTAAACAACCCAACAATAGCTTGCTGATCGATGCCGTGCGTTACGGTAATGTGGACACGCAAATGCCACCCACAGGGAAACTGTCAGAGTCAGAGATTAGCCTTTTGGAGCAGTGGGTTTCCATGGGCGCTCCCGATCCAAGGCAAGCGGACGTCGGCG
Source organism: uncultured Verrucomicrobiales bacterium (assembly GCA_938082635.1). GTDB lineage: Bacteria > Verrucomicrobiota > Verrucomicrobiia > Verrucomicrobiales > DEV007 > JAACDM01. Next base: position 19,302 of record CALLLI010000082.1, on the reverse strand, counting down.
TCGTCAAGAAAGGGATCGACATCGAGGCAGGGCGCAAGCATTGGGCCTTTCAGCCCGTTCAGAATACGGTCCTTCCTTCTGTGAAAGATACCAGTTGGCCTCTTGATGAGGCTGATCACTTCTTGCTCGCACGATTGGAGCAGGACAATCTTCACCCGGCACCAGACACCGATCGGCACACTTGGTTGCGGCGCGCTACCCTCGACCTCACCGGTCTGCCACCGACACCGGAAGAAGTCCATGCCTTCATCGCTGACGACTCAGAGGAGGCCTTCGCCAAGGTCACTGACAGACTTCTCAGTTCTCGCGCCTTTGGCGAACGTTGGGCCCGTCATTGGCTCGACCTCACCGGTTACGCCGATCAAGTCGGCACTGCGAACAGCGTCGCGGCTGCGGATGGCTGGCGTTACCGCGATTACTTAGTCGATGCGTTCAATGCCGACAAAGCATTCGACCGCTTTGTGAGAGAACAGATCGCCGGGGACCTCATTCCAGGTGGCACCGTCGCAGAGCGCGCAGCCGCGATCATTGCCACCGGATTTCTCCTTCTCGGGGACATTGACATCGCCAATTCTGACAAAGACCAAATGCGCGTGGACGTCACAGATCAACAGGTGAGCAAGGTTGGTACGGCCTTTCTAGGCCTGACCTTAGGCTGTGCACGCTGTCATGATCATAAATTCGACCCCATTCCAGTCGAAGACTACTACGCGCTCGCAGGCATCTTCCAAAGCACCGACTCCACTTACAAGATCAACCGTGGAGTCTGGAGCATGGTGCGCACGCGTGACCTTCCGGAGACTGAAGCTCAACAATCTACGCGCGCCGGTTTAACGAACAAGCACAACGCTCAGATCGCTGCTTGGAAAGAACAACGTGAAGCGTCTCGTAAGTTGGCCGAGGCCTTGAAGCCCGGCAGCGAAGAACGCAAACAGCACGATGCTAAGATCCGCGATCTTAATCGTCGGATTGAACATGCGGAATACGTCGCCCCATCCATTCCCCAAGCTATTGCGGTCAGTGACGTCGCGGCCCCAAGCGACATGTACATCACCATTCGGGGCAATCCTCATGCTCTTGGCAAAGAAGTGCCGCGTGGCTTTCTTCAAGTCGCGTCCTACTCGCCTCCTAACAAGATTCCAGTCGAGCAAAGCGGTCGTCTCGAATTGGCCAACTGGATCGCCAGCCGTGAGAACCCCTTGACCGCGCGTGTCACTATCAACCGCATCTGGCAGAAGCTCTTCGGCGAAGGCCTTGTCCGTTCGGTAGACTACTTTGGACTCCGTGGCGAAACGCCCTCACATCCCGCCTTGCTCGATCACCTCGCCGAGCGCTTTGTTGGCAACGGATGGTCGCAGAAAAAGCTCATCAGGGATCTGGTGCTCAGCCGCGCCTACCGCATGAGCGGCTCATACGGTTCTCGTGCGGCCGCCTTCGACCCGGACAATCGTCTCCATTGGCGTATGAACCCGCAACGTCTCGATGCCGAGTCAATCCGCGACTCCCACTTTGCGGTCTCCGGAAAACTGCAACACTCGTCGGGAGGTCCTGCGCTTGCCCTGGAATACATGGAGAATCTCAACGGTCTCGATCCCAAGAACGTCAATCCACCTGGGTTCAGCTTGGGAACTTACCACCCGGGTCAGAAACAACAACGCACGCTCTACCTCCCGATCATGCGTTACGGCCCGCAACCTGGTCCTGCTAATGTGCGCAATCTCTTTGATTTCACGCAACCTGCCTCCATGACCGGCCAACGCGCGATCACCGCCGTGCCCACACAAGCCCTGTTCCTCATGAACAGTGACGAACTGAAGCAACGTGCCTCTGAATTGGCCGATCGCTTGGCAGTGATATCTAACAACACCACCGTGCGTATCCAGCAATTGTGGCTCCTCGCCTATGGGCGTCCTATCAGTGACGAGGAACAGGAGAAGACACTTCACTTCTTGGGGACCGATGATTTCAATTGGATCCAACTGTGTCACGCGCTCTTGGCCTCTAACGAATTCCTCATGCGACTGTGACCCTAACCAGCACCCCACGATGATCAACCGACGCCACTTCCTTCAGAACGCCGCCTGCGGCTTCGGAGGCCTCGCTTTCCACAGCCTGGCTCAGGCCACAGCTTTGCCATCGTCAGTCATTCACTTTCCAGCCAAGGCGAAGCGTGTGATCTTCCTCTTCATGGCGGGCGGCCCATCACAGCCCGACCTCTTCGATCCCAAGCCTTACATTCAGCGCAAGCACGGCGAGAAAGTCACGCCACCGATCAATGATCATCTGCTGCGAACTGGTGTCGATCAATTCCTGGCACTGGCGCCAGGCGCACCCGTCCGGCCACGTGGCGAGAGCGGCATGATGATCTCCGATCTTCTGCCGCACATGGCAACGGTCGCTGATGATCTCTGCCTCCTGCGCGCCATGCATGCAGACAGCAAGTCCCATCCCACAGCCACCATGCAATTGCACACTGGGGCGATTGCCGAGGCACGACCCACCATGGGCTCCTGGATTGGTTATGGGCTGGGCTCTGAGAATGAAGATCTCCCGGGCTACATCACCATTCATCCGCCAGCAGATGTCCGCACCTATGGTGCCGGCTTCCTGCCTGCAGCCTACCAAGGCACGCCACTAACCGTGCCCAAGGACGACAAGACATCCGCCATTCAGTACCTCACAGACACCCAAGGCGACACCAACGCGCAGCGCGCACGGCTGCAGTTTCTCCAGGGCATGAATCGCCGTCTGTTAGACCGCTATCAAACCGAGCCGCAGATGGAAGGGTTGATCAGCGCGTTTGAAATGGCCTATCGAATGCAAGTCAGTGCCCCAGAGCTCGTCGATATTTCCAACGAATCCAAACCGACTCAGGAGCTCTATGGCATCGGTGAAGGAGCCACGGATCGCAATGGCAAAGCCTGCCTTCTCGCTCGCCGCCTCAGCGAGGCAGGGGTTCGTTTCGTGCAGGTCACCTTTGACGGCTGGGATCATCACGGGGATATCCGCACCGCGCTGCCAAGATCCTGTGATGGATCGGACAAACCAGTTGCTGGCTTGATCAAAGACCTCAAGAATCGCGGCATGTTAGACGACACTCTCGTCCTTTGGACCGGTGAATTTGGTCGCAGTCCTTGGAGTCAGGACCTTTCAGGGACCTCGCCCATCGAGAAGCATGGTCGCGAACATCAGCAGGAAAGTTTCTGCACCATCCTAGCAGGCGGCGGCATCAAACCTGGGCTCACCTATGGCGCCACCGACGACTTCGGTTTCCTCCCCATCTCGGGAAAGATCCACATGCACGATCTTCACGCGACGATTCTACATCAGTTAGGCCTCAATCACGAACGGCTCACCTACCGTCATGCCGGTCGAGACTACCGCCTCACCGATGTCTATGGACGGGTCGTGAAGGAGATCTTGGTGTAAGTTTGAAATCACGATCAAGATATTGGATTGCTAGCAGGATTTCTCATTAATTTCGGTGCAGAGCTTGTTAAGAACGACATTCAGAGGCTGGCAAACGGAGGCCGTACAAAAGGGGGCTCTGCTGCCTTTGTGCGAGGCTCATTTTTAGAGACACCGTGTCGTCGAGCTTGGGGGCTCGGTTAACTCAATATTGTCGCTCTAATCAAGAACGGCGCCGATAATTCCATTCACTATCTCATAGCGTACGTCTGCCAGTCGCTCTGCTTCCGATCTGTTGTGGGTGATGTGGAGAATGGTGATGCCTTGCGATTCTTGAAGTTGTTTCACAACCTCGCCGATCTCGATCTGAGTGTCTTCATCGAGGGCGCTGAAGGGTTCGTCAAGGCAGAGGACTTCGGGGCGAGCCGCTAGTGCCCGGCCAAGGGAGACACGCTGGCCTTCGCCTCCGCTGAGGCCGTGGGGTTTGCGATCGAGCAGCGGGGTGATCTGTAAGGCGGCGGCGAGTTCTTCCACGCGTTCTTCAATGGCATCCTTTGACCATCCTTGAATGGTTGGGCCGAACGCTAAGTGTCGTCTTACTGTCATGTTAGCGAATAGAACTCTGTCTTGTGGCACGAACCCGATGCCGCGTTCACCTGGGCGGAGGTTAGTCACATCATGGTTGTCTAGCAGAATGGTCCCTGCGGTGACGGTCTTCAATCCGCACACGGCTTCCATCAGGGTCGTCTTTCCGCTACCTGTCTTGCCCATGAGCACGCCGTAATTGCCCGTGGGGATCTCGAACGAGATGTCCGTGATCTCAAAACCGCCGGCGCGTGCGCTCAGGTTCTGGACCTCAAGCATGGGTGCCTCCGCTGTGATTATGGGTTTCCGTGCCCAAGACGGTGCGTTCACCCACGGTCCGAACGAGCAGAATCACAGCGAGAGCTAACAGAATCATGAGTAGGGAAACAGCAACCGCTCCTTGTAGGTTCCCGATATTGATCTCGAGAAACACGGTGGTGGACAGCACCTCGGTGCGACCTCGGGTCGCTCCGGCGAATACGAGGATGGGGCCGAATTCACCTAAAGCGCGTGCCCAGGCAAGCGTGCCGCCGGTCAAGATGCCGCGCCAGGCTTGCGGGAGAAGCACGAGCCAGAAGGCTTGGGAGCGATTGCATCCTAAGGTCAGAGCGACGTGTTCATGGCGCGGATTGATCTGGTCAAAGGTGGTCTTCATCGTGCGCACGGCGAAGGCGCAAGACACCGTGAACTGTGCTAGGATCACAGCGGGGATTTTGAAAGTCACCCCGGGCCGAATGTCTGGCCGGATCGCCGTGATCCACTGAAAGGCCCAGGCAAACCATTCTTCTAACGTTTGCCCGAAGAGATTCACTTGATGAAACAAGATGAGTAGACTCAGGCCGATGACGAGTGGCGGGAGCAAGATGGGAATGTCGAGCAAGGCATCGACCAAGCGTTTCCCAGGGAATTGAAAGCGTGAGAGGAGGTACCCAGTGGGGACGGCGACGAGGACGGACAAGAGGGCCGTGATAGTGCATGTGATCAGCGTCAGGGAGATGGAGCTTTGAATGTCGTCGTCTTCAAGGGCTTTGCCAATCTCGGACAAGCTGACGTATTGGATGTCTGCCAGGAGCAGAGCAATGATCAGCAGGAGATAGGCTGCCGCAATGGCGACAAGACCATAGAAGAATGGCTTGTCGGAGGGGATATTGCGGCGTTCCGGAGGAGCTGCCATGCCTAGGGAGCGAGTTCCCATTGAAAGCCGTATTTCAGGAACTGAGCTTTGCCTTCGGTGCCTGTTAAGAATTGCTCGAGACGCCGGAGGAGCTGCTTGTGTGGGGTCTCGCGATGGACTGCCAAAGGTTGGGTGGCGTAGGCGTTCTGTTTAAATTCAACGATCTCACACTGTTCGAGGATCTGTTCACTCGAGAGGACATTGCTGCGGTAGATGATGGCAGCATCGAGGGCTCCGAGCTGCATCTGATTGGCCAATTCATCGCCTTTCGAGGCAAGGATTTCTACATTGCCAGTGGCATGAAGTTTTTCATAGAGGCCTTGTTTGTGGAGGAGGTCGTTCGAGAGTTTCCCTAGAGCGGATTTCTGAGGATGGGCGAGCCCGACCTTGAGTCCAGTTCTTAGAAGATCCTTTAGACCAGCAAGCTGCTTTGGGTTTCCCTTCTTTACCACGAGGACCATGTCGTTCTTGGCGACCACGGTGCCTTTCTCAAAGCGATCCTGCACAAGATCGAGGAACTGGAGATCGCAAGAGAAATAGGCATCCGGCGTGGCCCCAGCATTCATCATGCTAACGAGGGTACCACAGCCTTCGTATTCTGAGAGAACGCGCACGCCCTCACGCTCTTCGAATCGACGAAGTTGTTGTTCGATGGCCGGTCTTAGCATGGAGCCACTAAAGAACTTGATCTCGGGATGGAGATCCCAAGGATCCCCAGCGACAACTTCAAATCCATGCTTTTCAAAGCTCTGCAAACCGCGATCTGATGAGGTGAGATAGCGGGCGAACTTAAGCGCCATGGTAGGGTGGGGGGAACGCTTCAAGACACCAATGGTGGCGGTCTTACGGCGTTGATCGAACTCTGGCAGGTGAACGAAATCGAGATTCTCAAAGAGACCTGCGACGGCATCCCAGACGATGGCAGCATCTGCCGCGCCGGTGGAAACGTCTTGGGCCACGTCGTTGACAGTAAATTTGAAGACCGTGGCGTTTGCCTCGATTGCGTCCCATTGCCCGGTACCCACGAGGACCTTCTTGGTGAACTTCCCGATCGCTGCGGAGGGGTTTGCTAGACTGGTCCTGACATCCTTCTGAGCAAGGTCGGCGATGGTTGTAATGTTCTTTGGGTTGCCTTTCGCCACGACGAGTCCTGCGGTCAGATAGGTCGCGGGGATGGCCTCTTGAACGAGCCCTTTCTCACGGCTCGACTTGATGTAACTGACATCCGCTGGCAAGTAGAGATCGCCTCCCGCTAGCTCTAACTGAGAAGCTAATTCGCCGGAGCCGGCAAAGTGCGGCCGCACGGTGATGCCGAATTCTTTCTCGTAGTTCTCCGCGATTTCTGAAACGGGGAGGCGAAGCCCGGCGGCACAGTGGAGGATGAGTTCGTCACTGGAAGTCTTGTTAGGCTCTCTGCCCTTGAATAGGAGGAGGACTGATAGCGCGATGATTCCGAGCAGCGCGGCAATGAAGGCTGGTTTGGCTGAGATCATGGTTGGCAGACGTGGCAATTACTTCTCCGTGTGATCGCGATCTTTCGCAAGCCCATCGTGAGGGTATCCAGATAGAGCATTTCCCCGAGAGAGAGTTTCCCGATGCCTGTGAGTAGTTTGATGCCTTCAAGCACGGCCATGTTTCCGATCATGGCCGAGACGGCGCCCAGGACAGGGAAACGTCGTTTCCAGTGAGATGGTTCTTCTGGATAGAGACAAGCGAGGCAGGGGGTGGCTCCGGGGACGATGACAATGACCTGGCCTTCCATGCTATACATGGCGGCATCGATCATGGGAGTGCCAGTCTTGACGCAGGCAGCATTGAGCCAGAAACGCTCGGAGAAACGCGGTGCGGCATCGAAGACGATGTCCGCTTTGGCCACGAGGTCGTCGACGTTGTTGGCGGTGACGTGTGATTCGATTGTCTCTAATTCAATGTTAGGATTGAGCGCGCGTAGCGTCTTCGCTGCGCTGAGCACACGTGGCGTGCCGAGATCGTCGTGTCGCATCAGTACCTGGCGATTGAGATCGCTGGGCTCTAAGTTCCCTCCGTGCACGAGGATTAGTTTGCCGATACCGGCAGCGGCCAAACTGAGGGCCATGGGGCCGCCTAGGCCACCTATCCGCGTGACTAAGGCTGTGGTGTTGCGGAGTTTGGTTTGTCCCTCGTCACCCATTCCTGGGACATCGAGTTGCCATTCGTAAAATGAACGGTCTTGATCTGTGAGCTTGCTCTTGTCTGCCATGGTGCCGCCTCTTCTAGCCCCCTGCGATGGGTGTCATGATGAAGATCTCACATGGTTTAGTGAGTGATAGAGCCTTTGGGTCGAGAGCGTGTTTCCCATCGATGGAAATGACCAACGCCCGTCTGAGTTGCTCGTTCTCATCAAAGAGCAGTTCCTGAAACTTCTCGCCATGGCGGAGGGCCGTGTCACGTAAGAACGATGTCAATTCCGTTCCCAGTGGGACTGGCGCGGTCTCCTCGGAGGCTCCGACGACGCCTGCCAATTGGCCTGCGTAGGCCATGGTGATGGGGATCTCGGTTTCCATGTGCTGTGACTTAAAGGGATTGGCGACGCGCGATCAAGTAGGTTCCCAAGAGAGTGATCGCAAGAATGCCTCCTAACGTCAATACCAAGGCTTTCGGAAGGGGCGATCGAGAAGCACCCGGAGAAGAAGCCCTCTGGGGGCCTGCGGGCTCGGCGACTCCGAAACCAGAAAGGGCAGGTAGGGCCCGCTCTACAATGAACGAGGTGCCTTCGAGTTTCGTATTCCAATCGAGCGCTAGAAGCAGATCTAGGCCAGGGTTCTGATCTTTCACTTGGCAGGAGCATTCGCCACAAAGGTAGTCGCAGGCGCCGGAAATGGAGGCTTCGCTGAGAGCGCTGGCTGGGATGCCCTCAAGAGCTCGCCCTCGGCCGAACACGGGTATGGCGACTGGTTCTTCGGAATGGCCGCCGAAGTGCTCGAGCATCTTCACAAAGATCAGCTCGTCGGGAGCCTCGCGCGAAAGCGTGAAGATAGGGAAGTGGATCTTCAGTGGGATTTCAGTTCTGAGGACGTCGTCCATTTCCAATGGTTGACCGTCCTTTGTCGTGCCTTCTGCTGTCACCTCCTTGGCGTGGACCACTCCTTCTGGGATGCTCAAGTTTGCGGAGGCTGTGTCTAGCAAGGTGCGCAATCGAGCTTCGGCAGCAGCGTCCTGGTCGGCGTCGCCAGATTGTAATAAAATCCACGTTGTCGAGCTGCCTTGGAGAATCGCTTCGACAAGTTGTTTGCGAATGGGGGAGTCGATGACGCCACTAACTGAGGTCTTGTTGAGTGGCCCTTCCCAAAGGGGAGCCTCGATATTCGAACCATGGGGATAGTGAAGGCGTAGCTGCGGTTCTGTGCCCACCTCGTCGATGTCATCGATCTGCCATTGCTGTTCCTCGGTCAGGTCCTCGACGTCGAGAAATTCTACATCAAGATTTGCTGGCGCTTCGATCAACGGGGCAGCGAGAGCTTCAATAGATGATTTCTGGTCCGCGCCTCGATAAAGAACCACGGCACGGTAAGCGTCTGACTCCCAGCGTTCCAGGGCATAGCGAAAGACCGGCACCTTGCAGGCGTCACCAATCGAGATGAGTGCCAGGAGAAGGGAGATGATCGCGATGGGTCTCATTGGAAACAATAGATCGCACCGGTGTCCGTACTAACAAAGAGGCGGCCATTGGCAGCGGCCAGTCCATAGGCTTTGCCGTCCACCTTGGATTCCCAAAGTTTCTCTCCTGTCTTAGCGTGGACGGCGGTCACGCTATCCTCTCCTCCGACAAAGAGGTGCTCGTTGGCTAACATGAACCCAATGGGGGTGGGGTATTCTTTGGACCATAGTTCACAGGAAGGCTTGCGAGCTTCGATCTCAGCCATCGCTTTCTTCGCTACGGTGATCTCCTCCTTCAGCTCGGCCATGCGGGCTTTGTCCTTTGCTTTCTTAGCTTCCTCCATCGCCTTGGCGCGCTTGTCGTTCGCAGCCGCGAAGACATTGATCTCTGCCTGCAAGGCCACGATCTTAAAGCGGTCGATCACTTTGAGTCGATTGCCCTGGTGGGAGTAGGCATTGGGGCCAGAAACGATCATGCGATCTGCGCCACCGAAACTTACTAACGTCTCGCGGTTCTTGCCATCGGCGATGCGGACGGTGTCCGACTTCTCTTTCTGGTTTGCGGGCATGGAAATCAGCTGCTCGTCTTCCGTGAGCACACAGTAGACACCTCCGCTTCCAGCGATGCCTCCCAGACGTTTGCCGTCTGCTATCCGATAGACCAACGGGACGCTGCGACCTTGAGGCGCGTAGAGATTCTCTTTCGATGCTAACAAGGCTCCTTGTAACGTGATGCCTGTCTCTTTCATGACATAACGCCCGAGATCCCCCTGTGAACCCGTGCCTGCATCTACGGCACACAAGTAAGATTGCTCCCAGGGCATGAGCGACGCGCCGAAGTAGGCAACTCCATTCTGGAGCAGTACCCCTGAACGTATGGGCCAGAGGGAGATCAATTTGCCATTGCTAGGGATGAGACGTGGATCCGGTGACGGCTTTGATTTCCAAACGAGTTCGCCTGAGCCTGTCTGCACACAATAGACATGGCCGTCATCCGAGCCAAACCAGGCTTTGTCGTCACCGATTGTCGGCGGAAGCCGGACCGCGCTGTTAGTGTAGTGTTGCCAACGTCTCTTGCCATTCGCGGCGTCGAGGCAGTGAGCTGAGTTATCGACTGAGGACCCAAAGTAGACCGAGTCCGCCACGGCAGTGACATAGAACGCCGGATCAAAGTTGCGCATCGACTGCAAACCGTCATTGCCCGAATACGCATCCCACTTGGCCGGTCCTGTCCAGGCAGTCTGGGGTGGGGTGGGTGACTCGTAGCGCCAGCTTTCTTTCAGCGGTAGGGTGAGCGCTTCTTTCGTGACAGCGCTGCGGCGGTTGTCATGCTGGTAGGTGGGCCAGTCTTCGGCCAAGCCGTTCCAGGTAAAGGTGATGAGGAGGAAGAGTGTGAATCTCATTTCGAAACTCCTTTCACTGAATGTGCATAACCTAACAAGGTTCTCGGTGCGAAGACGAGCGACGTTTCCATCCATCCGCCGCAGGAACACCCTCCGCCGCCCTCCGGAACTAACAGCATGCCGTTTGAAGGCACGATGCTGAGCCAGCAGCTTGGTCGCAGCCTGGTCCAGCTTGTTACCGTTTCCTCTTTCTGATCCCACATGGCAATCTGCCGATTCTCGCCCCTATAGATCAAGCAATCTTTCGCGCCGACATAGGTGTGGCAGCCGCTGCGTTCGCCAACCTTGGAGGTTAGAACTTCACCCGTCTTCAAGGAGTAGCCATTTGGCTGTAGGTAGATCCTGTCATTGACAATGACGGGGTGTTGGAAATGGCCACTATGGTGATCGTCGGGCCACGGCTTGCTGTTGGTCCATTGCTGCTCGCCAGTCTGAGGATGAAAGCTGTAGAGGTGGTATTTCGTGTTGGAAGCAACGACGATGATGCCTTCCGGCACGACCTGCATGAAGTAGGAAATGACTCCAGCCTCTGTGCTGATTTGTTTCTCAAAAGCAATCTCACCTGTGGCTGCATCGAGCGCGACAAGGTGCAGGTCTAACCAGAGTTCTTTCGCCGTGAGCTGTCGGGCGCTCGCTGCGAGGACTTCGGGATGACGGGTCTCGACGAAATACATCTTTCCGTCGCTGATAGAAATGGTCGGGTTGAGGATCAGCCCTTTCTCATAAGTCCACGCGAGTTTCTGTGAGTCGATGTCATAAGCAAATACCCCATCACTACAGACTTTCCCGGTGCCTTCGCCTTCCTTCGCGTCATACCATTTGTCGCCGCCCCAGTAGTTCGTATAGGCGGCTTTGGAATTGACACGGCTTCCGAAAAGGCGATCGCCCGCTTGGGCAATGTAGCCCCATGAATGCGTCTTGTTAGGATTCGAAGGAACTCCAAAGGTGGTCAGACGGTTGCCTGTCGCGGCTTCGAGTATCCAGGCACGATCTTTGACGGCAATGAAGAGATTCTCTGCATTGACACACCAATTACTGCAATCGCGGGGAATATTCACCCGGCGGAAATCAGGAATTTCCAAGCTCCAAAGGACACTGCCATTGTAGGTATCGATGGCCGCGACACGGTTCAGTCCCTGGTGAAAGAGTCTACCATTGGAAGCGATGGGTGCAGGCATGCGTGGATTGCGATCAATGCCAAAGTCGCCACCTGGTCTTCCCACCCATTGGACGACGAGATCGTCTGTTGAGTTGGCTCCACCTAACGTTTCGCCACTGCTTGCTGTGTTGCCAGCGTCGCCATACTGATGCGTCCATTCTCCGATCCCACTCAACTTGGGGCGCTCGCGCACACTCGCGATCCTGCCTTCTGAGAGGTAGCACACCTTGCCGCTGCCAGGCACGAGCAGTTCGCCGATCTTAGTATCGGACAAACGAGATTTGGAGGCATCTGCTAGGATTAGATTTGCGAAGCAGGAGGTGATGGGCAAGCGCTCGAATGAAGGAACCTCCAAGATCGAGACGCGTGATCCATACACTTTTCTAGACTGTAGGGCTTCGCGTAGTGCCGCGACTTTGGCCGGTTCGGACTCGATGACGTAGACGATCAGATCGCTCTGATCGACGAGTGCTAGAAGGAAGTCAGGATCGCCTGCACCAAGAACAACGGCATAGCCTTCACGCACGTTGGTTTTCTCGAGGACCAAGCGGGCTCGTGCGATCACATCGTCATTCACAGTCAAGGAAGGCGTGGCAGGCACTGAAAAGTTCAGTGCGGTGCTAAACTCATACAATGGGCTGAGCGATCGCTTCCCATTGATGGTGGTGCCGACCTTGTAGTGATACGTGCGCCCTGGCTCAAGATATGTGAGTTGGGCAGTGTGCGTTGTCCCGCTGGTCTGAGCTTGCACAACGGTGCCGAGCTTGGGAGTGAGACCGTGGGCGACGGCGCCAGAGCCTTCCGCGGTGGATTCCCACACGACGGTTGCCGAAGAGGTCGAGTCGAACCTCAGCATTGGCGGTATAGCCATCACTGGAGTGACCAATCGGCTATCGGATCGACTATCGACCAGGCAACAAGCTAGCACCGCTAGGGCAGCGAACAAAGTATGGTTCATCGGTAGAAAGGCTGCCCATCTGCCTGCGGCAACACAAGCGGGGAATTCGGTCTCTTTGGTTACCAGGATCCTGGTGGCCCTTTCAGTTCGAATGAATGACGACTCGTCCGTTGGCGATTGTGATCGATTTGAGGCGTTTGACGATGGGCTTGAGCTGCTTGTCGTCGCGGAATGGACCTAGGAGGTTCATGTTGTCCGAGATGGAGTTGAGGAAGCCTTCGGGGATCTCAGTGCCATTGGCAGGTTTGACGTCGATGATGCGGAGCATGGGTTGGCCTTTAATGAGCTCGGGGCGGAAGTCGACATCGGCGTTCAGGTAGCGGAGTTTTTCACCGAAGAAGGGCAGCTGCTGCATGGGGAAGATGATGCGGCCTTTAATGATGGTGCCGTCGATCTCGTGAAAGGAGACGAGTTCGCGCATGTCCATGAGGCGGTCTTCGTGTCCTACGAGGTCATTGAGGTCGGCTGGGCTGAGTTCGAGGGTCGCAGGTTGGCCATTGCGGACGGTTTCGGAGAATTCGCGAACGCGCGCTCTCAGTTTGAAGACGGTGTCGGCGTCGCGGTAGTTGACGTTGAGGTCACCCTTTATATTTTGAGTGAATTTATCAATTTCACGGTTCTGAGTGTAGCCAGTGTAGGCAGTCCAAGCGAGAACTAGAGTGAATACGACGATGATTGCGATGCCTATGGTACAGCCTGCTTTAGGGGAGCGATTTGCCATGGGCCGAGCATAGCCGAGGGGGTGGAGCCAGCAAGGAAAGGAGGACTATGGAGTGATATCCAGGAATCGTAGAAACTCTTGCTCGCTCGTTTTGTTGGAAGATCTAGGGTTGCCACTTCGTATTGGCGTTCGTAGTTTCTCCTAGAGAGACTCACTATCCATCTTATATATACTGATATGAAGAAGTTAATTATGGCACTAATCTTGGCTCTGGGACTTGTTTCCGGCTTTGCTGAGGAGAAGAAAGTGGCGACCGCTTATGTGGTCGGTATGACTGGAGTTACTTGAGGAGGCTGTAAAGCAGACGTCCGTGCGGCGTTTAAAAAACTCGAAGGTGTTTCTGAAATCAAGATCGCAGCTGGTGATAAGCCAGGCACTCAGAGGGTTACATTTATGTCTCCTTCAGGGAAACTGACGAAAGAAGCAGCAGTCAAGGCTCTCGGCAAGAAGGCTGGGCGCTACAAAGTGAAGACTTTCATGAAGAAATGGGAAGAGAAGAGGGCTTCCTGAGCCTTTCATCGACCTATTTCTATTTAAATAAATTCTGAGTCTCCAGAGACCCTCGTTCGCTTCGGCGGACGAGGGTTTCTCTTTGTCTGGAAGGCGCTTGCATTCCGAGTTGGTCGGTCTATGGAACTGCTATGATGAAAAGCTTATTCCTTGTCATGGCAGCCTTGGGACTGGTCTTTGGTTACACTGCGTGTGAACGCCAGAAGTGGGAAGAGTCCCGCGTTCTGCACATGAAGCACGAGCATGGCGAGAAGCATAAGCATGCTGAAGGCGAGAGGAAAGCTGAAGGTGCTGATAAGAAGGCGCACTAAGCTTGATGCGGCCAGGGGATCTGGTCGTAGAGGTGCTGTAGTCGAGCGCCGCGTTCTGGATGGACGATGGTGACCCAGGCGATCTTGCCTTGGAGTTGAAGTTTGGTGTGCACTAACGCTGCGTTTTGGCATTGGGAGGCCGGTCCATGGTGGACTGCATTGTCGAGGGTGGCCTTGAGTTTGTCATAGTCTAGACGCCGAATATTGGGGCGCTGGTTGATGACTTGGCCGCCTAGATACTGGCGCTGATTGGCTCTCATGAGCCGGGTTTTGCGTTGGTTGATGCAGAGTCCTTCTGAGTTCGCGATGGCGGTGATTTGAGGGATAAGTCCTTCTGCGATCTTGTTTGCGGAGGCATCTCCGGAGAAGGCGAGATCATCTGCATACCGCGTGTAGTGGGCCTCGAGGGATTGCGCGAGGCCAGCGAGGCGGGTGTCGCGCCGGTGGAGCGTGAGATTAGAGAGGGCCGCCGAAGTGGGGGCTCCTTGGGGAAGATGGTGCTGGAGGAGACGTTTTCTTGATGCGAATGAAAGGTGGGTCCCGGGCTGAGCGAGGACTGCTGCTGGGGTGGTGTGGCAGGCGAGGTTTGAGAGTGTTGTGGCGGCTGTGTCAGGGTGGCCGGTGGTGTGGAGGAGCGCGGTTACCCGTGCCGCGGAGAGGGTTGGATAGAAGTCCTCGATGTCCATGCGGAGGACGACGGCCTTGCCCACATGACCTACGACGTAGTTGACGACGGATTTGCCGGGAAGGAAGCTGCGCATGGCTGGGTGCGGAGGGATTGGCGCTAACACGTCGCGCAGGAATTTGCGTTGGTAGAGTTTGAGCGCTTCTTTGGGTTACTCTAACAGACGCTTGCCGCCGGATTTCTTTCGTCGCCACTCGTAGGTGTAGTGATGGGTGGGGTGCGCTGGATCACTGACGGGGTAATGACAGGAGAACCAGAGGAGTTCACCGTAGGTGAGGCCTAACCAAGCGGCGATGTCTCCAGCTGTGGGTAAGGGGAAGGTGGCCCATGTGCTGGGGGCTCCAGCAGCGGGACACATGGTGGGTGGAAAGGCGTCTGGTGGAGCTATGCAGAGGCGGGGATGCTTGGCGAGGTCAAAGGAACGTGCGAGTTTTTGGTCGTTTCAGAGGAAGGTTTCGAGCCATCCTGGTGGATGGCCGGGTGCCTTGATCGAAGTGGCCTAGGGTTTTCTCAGCGGCCTTTCGCAGAGCTGCGTGATTCTTTGGGACGATGTAGGGCCCTAGGCGGTCTAACATGCCCTTGAGTTCGAGTGGGCTTGCTAGAAATGCTCGGGTCAGGAGTGTGGCGGCTTCCTTCAACCTTCTAGTAGAGGTTCCAACCAAGAAGGAGTTGGGTAACGTGGAAACAGGCTGCCGCGAGGGTGGCCCAGCTTGCCCAGCCGAGGATCTGAATGGCTTTGGGGGCTTTGTATTCCCAGGCGCGCTCGTTTCTCGGCACGAGCACGACTCCAAGCAGGGCTCCGATGAGAAAGCCGCCTCCATGTGCTGCGTTGTCGATGAAGCCTGCGCCGAGTGCTCCGAAGATTGTCATGATGAAGATGGCCTGGAGGAGACTGACTTTGTAGCGCTGGGGAATGCTGGCCTTGTGAAGAACGAGGATGACGGTGAGAAATCCGAGGATGCCCATGACACCGCCAGAAGCGCCGACCGAGGGGCGTCCGCCACTGAGATAGAGACTGGCGACGGATCCTCCGACGATGCTAGCGAGGAAGACGAGCCCAAGCATGGCACTGCCGACCATGGCGACGGTGACTCGGCCGAGGAAGTAGAGGGCGGAGCCGTTGAAGTAGATGTGGAGAATGGAGCCATGCATGACGCCTGCAGTGATGAGGCGCCACCATTCACCGGCCATGACGCTGTGTTTCACAAGCGCGGCTTTCATGACGGAATTCCAGATGCCTTGACCGCCGCCGAAGAGAGTGTCGATGATTTGGTTGATCGTGAGGTTTTGACCATTGCCGAATGCTTGGAGGAGATAGACGGCAGCAAGGAGCACGAGTGTGACCTTGATGACGAGGCTTGAGAAGGTGCCTAACCAGCTATCAAAGAGAACAAGCTCAACGGTGCGGCGCTTGTTTCGATCAGGGGTGCGATCGCGCCAGTCTTCCCACCAGCGGACGACTTCACTACACAGAGGCATGATGCCGAACATCATGAGTCCTAGCAGAATGAACATCTTTGCCTGAGGGCCATG
The DNA here is from genome assembly GCA_938082635.1 of uncultured Verrucomicrobiales bacterium. Lineage (GTDB taxonomy): Bacteria > Verrucomicrobiota > Verrucomicrobiia > Verrucomicrobiales > DEV007 > JAACDM01. The sequence goes on along the minus strand of CALLLI010000082.1, from coordinate 3,219 downwards.
GATGGGGAGTTGTTGAGGAGGGGAGATGAAGAACCAGGATAACAAGAAAGTTAGGGCGAGTGCTTTCCAAAGGCCATCGGTTCTCGGTTTCTGGTCCCCGCGTTCGCGGGGTTCAAACAAGAGGATCGCGGGAAACCATCTGTCATAGGCAGGAATGGCGACGGATAGGTCGAGGTCATTGGCCCGCGTGCGTACTTCTTTCTCAAAAGTCTCTCCCTCATTCTGATCAAAGCTGGCAACCTTGCCCTTTCCATCGCGCAAGGCCAGGTGGGTGTCTTCGGGCTTGAGTGGGAGAAGAGAACGGGATCGCCAGGGTTTTGATTCGTCCACGTAGGGCGCAAACCAGGTGGAGCCGGGCGATCGAGGAGCTTTAGGAGGCGTGGGTTCCATGTGGTGAGGCTAAGGGATGATTCTTCGGCGGGAAAGGATTGTCATTCCCTCGATGATTGGCTGTGATGCACTTATGAAAGCTCTTTATCTCCTGTGTGCACCTTGCTTGCTCTTCTATTTAGCTGCGTGCGATTTGGGGGTGGAGCCTGATATTGTGGAGGAAGAGGTGGCGCTTCCACGAGAGCTGTCTCCTGAGCAGCGGCGCAGGAAGGAAGGAGCAAACCTCATTGCCCCAGACAGGGCGATGCCTTCTGGAACGAAGATGACGCAGTCACGGGCTGTGACGATGAAGCGTCTCGGCGTGACCATCTCTCAGGCGGGCAAGTCGGTGGCTGATGGGGCAGCTGACATCGCCTATGAAGAGAGTCGCGAGACGACGGTTGTTTCCAAATCGATCAGGAAGTTTGTGATGGGGGACGCCGGCATGACGATGAAGCTCACTCTCCGAGATCAACCGCCTAATGAGTCGGTTGAGCCATATCCGTTGCAGGGTCAGACGATCGTTGATGATGGTGGGCAGCTCTCGATGGAGGACGTGCCGAATGATGCGCAGAAAGAAGCGATGATCAGTTTCCAGTCTGCGTGGTTTGGAGGCAACGCTCTCTTTGTGGATGCTGCGATCAAACCTCGGGGGAAGTGGGACGTGACTCCTGAGATAGCGCTAGAAGCGATCTTCTCTAAAACGTTTACGGAAAGCTCTGGTGATGTGACGTTGAGTGTCCAGAAATTCTTTTCCTTTGAGGGCGTGGATAGTGCGGAGGTGACGATGTCCTTGAACCGATGTCGTGGGACCATGGTCGATGCCCAGGGGCAGCAAGTCGAGGTGGAGCTGCAAGGTTATGGCACGCTTTATCGTTCTTTGGATTCACTGCACACGACGCGTGTGGATCTTGATGGGACCGTTCAGCTGAAGATGAAACAAGGGGATACCGATCTGCAGTTTAACGGGCCTTTCGAGTGTGTGGCGAAGAGCGATGTCGTCTTGCCTGAATAGATGAGCTTTACACGTCGTCAATTTCTCTCGGCAGGTGCGCTTGCCGGACTGTCATTTGCATGGAAAGAGGCTTCTTTGCCTTTTGAGTTCTGCGCTTTTGTGAAGTTTGTTCAGGATATGCCAGCGAAGGAGATGGCGGGTGAGCTTGCGCGGTATGGGTATGCTGGGATCGAAGCGACGATTCGTAAGGGAGGGCAGGTCGAGCCTGGAGAGGTAGAAGACGGCTTGCCTGAGTTGGTCGAAGCTCTGCGTGGCGAGGGTATCGAGATTTCGATCATGGCTTCCGATGTCAATCGCGCGGATGATCCACTGATGGAGAAGACGCTGCGGGTGGCGGCTGCGCTGGGCGTGAAGCGGTATCGGATGGGGTATTATCGATATGATTTCGCCAAGCCGCTGCGGGGGCAGTTGGCTAATCTGCGACCTCAAGTGCGTGAACTGGCGGCTCTTAATAAGGAGCTAGGGATGCAAGCGTTCTATCAGAACCATGCGGGTGCTGCGTATGTGGGGGCGTCGCTTTGGGATTTGGATGCGCTTCTTGACGACATCGATCCGAAGCAGATTGCCGTGGGGTTCGATGTAAGGCACGCGACGGTGGAAGGTGGGACGACTTGGAAGACGTCTTGGCACTTGATTCAGCCACGATTGGGCGCGGTCTACGTGAAGGATTTCGCGTGGAACAAGCGGACTCCGGTCAATGTCCCTTTGGGAGAAGGTCAGGTTGATCCTGGTGTGTTCGCTCTGGCAAAGAAGCGATTTGATGTGCCCTTTACGATTCATGTGGAGTATCTGGGTAAAGCAAGCATGCCCGAGAACATGGCTGCTCTCGGGCGTGATCTCAAGACAGCGAAGCGTTTGTTAGCGTAGTGCCGTTAGTCTAGCTGGGTCGGTCGAATGGTGAGTCGCAGGAAGATTTTGCCTTGGTCGAGTGGGATCTTTGCGGTGCGGAGCTCGACGGAGCCCTTTGCTTTCAGAGTCTCACTTTTCACGGGGCGCCAGGTGCGGAGGTCTCGCGAGCTTTCTACTTGGTAGCGGATATCAGACTTCACATTGTCTGCGGAATACGTGTAGGCGATTCCGCTAGCATCAATGGTGGTCTTTGCTGGCAGCTGATGTGTCGGGAACAGCGGGTCCGTGTCGAGAGCGTATTCCATGAGGTTGGAAAGGCCGTCGTGGTCTGGATCCGCTTCTTGGCTATGCATAGAAGTGGCGACAGGCTCGTCCTCGAACTCCTCGGCGATCCATTTACTGAAGCCTTGAGCGAGTGCCTGGGTGGTTTCTTTGCTAGAGGCGAGGATGGGAAGCAGTATCGCGAGCGCGATGGTGAGACGTTTCATGTGATTGGTGGTTAGGTGGTGCGGCGTTGTTGAGGGCGGAGGGCTTGGATGACATCTAAGGGAAGCGGCTCGGTTAAGAGTTGATCACGGTAGGCCTGGGTCGACGGGTTGTTTATTCTCCCTAGCAGTTGCAGTAGGGATGCTCTCAGGGAGGCGTCTTTCGTGCCAACATGGGCGATAGTGTCGACGAGTCGTTGGAGTGCCGCAGGGTTGTCGATCTTCGATAGGCCGTGGGCGGCTGCTTCGATCAGACCGGGTTCTGTCGCGGTGGTAGCGACGGTGCCGAGCATGCGCGTGGCCTCCGGGCTACTGATCTGTGAGAGGGTTTGCCTCACGGCGCGCAATTGACCTGGGAAAACGGCCTGACCACGATAGAGGCTGACGAGAAACTCCACACTTTCTGGTGTAGCCATGCGACCGGCGGCTTCGATAACTTGTTGAAGGACGGTGGGGTCTTTCGTCGCAGCGTTGGCCGAGAGAAGGGTTTCGAGTCCGTCC
>CALLLI010000081.1 GCA_938082635.1 uncultured Verrucomicrobiales bacterium | reverse complement strand
GTTTTGTCGTCTGCCTCAGGGCACTTAAACATAAAACCGTATCAGCCCCTTTTTCTTTCCACTTCATCCCTGACCCACACATCCGCTCTCTTACTATCACTTTGCAGGCAGCTTCGGTCACTCCCGATCCAATTGGTAAGTTCCCGATATTCCTCTTTTTATCACATTGTATTCAGGTCGTACCCGCTTCTATTTGCTCAGGTCGGTCATGCTGAGGCCGAGATTGACCCCATCGATATGCGTGGTCTCGCAGAGCAGGTGAAGCGAGGGCTCAAGCACGAGATTGAAGCAAGGGAAGCTGAGGTAACCGTCGAAGATGACGACTGGGCGATGGCTCTCGGCCACCAATCTTGGGTGGAGCAAGTCTGGGCGAACTACATTTCCAATGCCCTCAAGTACGGTGGCTCGCCACCAAAGATCGTTCTCGTATGGAGCATGGGAAGTGATGGGGATCCCGAGTTCTGGGTCAGAGACAATGGTCCAGGACTAACTGAGGCACAGTGCCAACAGGTGTTCCGAGAGTTCGAACGCCTGGACGAGGCGAAGACTGAAGCGGGGCACGGACTGGGTCTTTCTATCGTACGCCGTATCGTTGAGAAACTTGATGGGAACGTGGGGCTCGAAAGCACTAGGGGACAGGGCAGCCGCTTCTATTTTACGTTGAAAGCTGTCTCTGGGGCACGCAAGGGCGAAGAGGCTAATGTTGCTTTGCCTGGTTAATCGGGCGTCGCTACTTGCAGTACAGAGTCTGTTCGCTTAAGGCATCCTCCATGTCTGAAGATTTCAACGTGTTCCGCGGGTGTATTCCCGCCCTCATGACGCCTTGCCAAGAGGATCGGCAACCAGATTTCGATGAGCTTGTTGCCACCGCACAGTCACTGGTTAACGCCGGGATGCGTGGGGTCGTGTATTGCGGGTCAATGGGGGATTGGCCGCTCCTCACAGATGCCCAAAGGAAAGAAGGCGTGCGCCTACTTGTCGAAGCCGGGATTCCCGTGGTTGTGGGGACGGGTGCGCAGAATCCAGCGGCGGCAGCCGGGCATGCAGCCCATGCCAGTGAGGTTGGAGCTGCAGGACTGATGGTGATTCCACGTGTGCTGTCTCGAGGCACTTCTGCACCTGCTCAACGAGCGCACTTTGCTCAGATTCTCGAAGCAGGTGGTAGCTTGCCGGCTGTGATCTACAATAGTCCGCATTACGGATTTGAGACGAAGGCAGATCTCTTCTTTGATCTTCGAAAGGATCATCCAAATTTGGTCGGATTCAAAGAGTTCGGAGGGGCCCCCTCCCTAAGTTATGCTTCGGAGCACATTACAAGTGGTGATCCTGACTTAACACTCATGGTCGGTGTGGATACCCAAGTCTACCACGGCTTTGTCCATTGCGGCGCTGCTGGTGCCATCACTGGCGTGGGAAATGCCTTGCCAACGGAAGTTCTGCGATTTGTAGAGCTTTGTGAGAATGCTGCTCGAGGAGATGCTGAAGCGCGCCGATTCGCGAAAGAGCTAGAAGAGGCTTTTGCCGTCTTGGCTACCTTTGATGAAGGGCCAGATCTGGTTCTTTATTACAAGGAACTGATGGTGCTCGAAGGGAACAATGCTTATCGCCTTCACTTCAATGAAACAGACGCTCTCACAGCAAGCCAGAGAGCTTTCCTGCACGATCAATGGCGTCTGTTTCGTGACTGGTGGAGCGAATGGCCAGGCGCCTCTGCGTAACGTTCGATTCCGCTCCCTATTTGCCAGATAATCGCAGGCGGTATACTCGATCGGCACTGCATGCATACAGATGGTCGCTAGCAATTGCTAGACTAACCGTCGCTTTGTCCTGTGGCTTTGGCAGGACTCCGCGGAGCCGTCCTTCTGGGTCGATAACTTGAATGCCAGCATGAGAAGTTACGTAGAGATCTCCAGCAGAGGAAACGACCATGCCGTCGCCACCGGTGTCTTCACGTCCATCGACACTCGCAAGTGTGGCAAAGCGCTCGCCGCCTTCCAGTTTACCCTCGGGTGATAGGAGGTAACGCCAGACATATTTCCCGCCATACTCGCTCACGTAGAGCATGTCCTCGTTGGGACTCAATGCGATTCCGTTTGGCTTAACGATGCCGCCCGTAAAGACTGGAGGCCGAGAAAGAGAACGCACACTGATGGGCGTGCGCAAGACCGCACCTGCTTTCGTATCGGTCACATAGAGCATGCCGATCCGTGAGACGACGAGATCATTTGGGTTGAGTCCATTCGCAACGGTCTCGATGGCTTTCGTTTTGGGATCGATCCTGACCAAGAGCTTCTTCTTGTCATCGCCGTGTCCTTGGACAGCGGCATACAGGCCACCATCCGGACCAAAGTCGAGGCCACTGACCTTAGGGCCTTTGGAGAGGAATGGCTGAGGGCCGGTTGAAGTGGCGTCCTGTTTAAAGACGGTGCCATTCGGAAGATCACTGAAATAGACCGCTCTAGTTTGAGGATGCGTGCAGGCACCGTCGGTAAACTCATAGCCTTGACCTACTAGTTCCCATTTTGCCGAGAGAGGCTCGGGCGGCTCCGCAGATTGTAAAGTCTGCTGCCAGTCACGCCACAGCCAGCGGAGCGAGTCAGGAAGGATCGCTCCACCGTGTTCGCCGTTATGCGCGCCATCACCAAAGACAAACCGATGGTCATACCCTGCGAAACCCAGGGACTGAGCCATCTGCTGATTGGCGAGAGGCCAGCTTCCATGGCTGTTGTTGAGATCATTGGTACCATCTTGGAGAAAGACACGAATCGGTTTTCGTTCAGTCTTGCGGATAAGGGCAGGGTAGACATGACCACCTCGAATATTCGTGAAACTACCAATGTGGCTAAGCACCTTGCCAAATTGATCGGGACGTTCCCAGGCAACAGTCCAGGCGCAGATACCGCCGGAGCTCATGCCACTAATTGCGCGTCTGGCAGGGTCCGTGCTGAACTTAACCTTGTAGGTTGATTCTACGTGCGGAATCAACTCGTCGATGAGGAACTTGGCATAGTCACCATTCGGCGTGTCATACTCAACGCTCCTGTTAGATCGCTTACCCCAATCTTTATCATTGGGCTTGTTGTCACCGCGGTGACCTGGATTGATAAAGAGTGCGATTGTCGTAGGCATGGCACCTGTCGCCATGAGATTATCGAGCACGATTGGCGCGCGCATTTGCCCGTCCTCACTGACATAAGCATGACCATCTTGGAAGATCATCAGAGCGGCTGCGGCCTCTCCGGTGTGAGCCTTAGGCACGTAGAGCCAGCATCCTCTGGAAGTGCCGTTGTAGACCTTTGACGTCGCGAACTCAAAGAAGGTGAGTTCTCCGGCTTCCACGCCTAGCGCTCGTTGGCTGGATTCCGTGGACAAAGAGTAGTTGTCCACCGCCAAACAAGCGATGGAGGAGACTACCAGGAAACAAGCGAGTTTTGACAACATGCCCGCACTTTGTGGGACTGGTCAGGAGATGGCAAGACCTTGCTCAATCCGTAGAAGGCCATTCGACCGCCGCCAATTTCTCATGACCCGCGATATCGAAGAACTTCACCAGGCCATGGGTCACGCCGTACTCGTGGACGAGCTTCGTTACTTTCACATCGAAGCAACAGTAGCGCGCGATCTCCATGATCTTCCCCTCACGCCACCACTTGATAGCTTGCAAGCCCTCCGCTGTCTTACTGCAGCCGAGCGACGCTCCAGCGATCTTGTCCAGCTTGGGGCGGTGATTGATCGCCTTGTCGAGGTAAGTGCAGAGATCGAGACTTGTTACCTGACTTGGAAGGTCTAGGCAGGTGTAGCCCATCAGCACCTGGTAGTCGAAGTTGATATGGTTGTAGCCAATCACGAGGTCGGCACGCCGGAGCTGATCGATCAGCGCGTCGACGTCGCCCTCTCCAAAGACTCGGTATTCGCCGGAAGCTGTGCTGTAGGTCACGCCTACCGACATGCCCATGTCACATTTCTTGTCCCAGCCGCCGACGTCCCCGGCGGAGCGCTGCGTTTCGAGGTCAAAGTAGACGAAATCCTTCAGCATGAGGATGCCATAAGGGCAAGCTAGCTTCGATGCCATTCATTTCTGAGGGGGGCCTGAAACGAAGATTTTCCGTGAGTAGAAGGCCGGGCGGAATTTGTAATGGTATCACCAGAGACCAGCCCTAGATTTAAGTGCCTAACCCAGTGGGTAAACCTAATATCGAAGACTATCTGAAACACATGAAAAACAAATTCCTCGTCCCAGCCACAGCGTTTCTCGCCACGTGTGCACTCACATTCTCCGTCTCCGCTGAAGAGAAGACGATCAAGCTCAAACAAACTCTCCCCGTGGGAAAGACGGTTCATCAATCAATGGTGATGAATCAGAAGATGAAGATGGGAGGGGCTCCCGGCGTTCCAGCTGGTGGTGTGAACATCACGAACAAGATGATCATGGGCATGAGCATGGACTTCAAGAAGCATGAGGGTAACAAGAAGAAGATGACCCTCAAGTATGACGAATTGAGCATGGCGTTAGATGCAGGGGTGTTTAAGCAAGAGTTCAGTTCGAAAGATGAGGATGGTCCGTTCAAGGATATCGCAGGCAAGCCAGTGACTTTGATCTATGATGAGAAAGATCAGGTCGAGTCCGTCGAAGGTGCGGAAGAGATTCTTGGTGAAGCAGCCAATCAACCTGGAGTAGGTGACATGCTCAAGCAGATGCTTGGAGAAGAGCAAATCAAGCAGACGATGAACCAGATGATGGTTCAAATGATCCCTGACAAGGTGCTTAAGATTGGTGATTCGTGGCCTTACGAGACGACGGTTCCCATGCCACAGGGGATGGGGGAGATGACGGTGAAGGGTAAATACACCCTAAAGAAGTTTGATAAGTTTGAAGGCCACGACTGTGCGGTTCTCACCATGGTGGGGAGCATCGTATCGGACGGGAAGACCAAGATTGAGACGCAAGGGCAGCAGGTCGAGATGGAGTTCAAGGACTCACAGTTCGAAGCGGACATTTACTTCGACAACAAACTAGGTCTTCCGCGGAAGACGGACATGTTGATGATGATGAACATAGCCATGTCCATGCCCGCTCTCGGAATGGACATGACGATGGATATGAATATGACGATGACCTCTAAGGTCACGAAAGTAGAAGACTCGAAGTAACGATCACTTCAGACCACTTTGTGAGGGCCCGCTGAGGTAATCAGCGGGCCCTTTCCGTATACTGTAGTGTGGAAATTCTCTCGACCTGTGCGACCGTGCGAGGCAGGGTTCGCCACGATGATGTTCATCAAAGTGAGTTCAGCTGCCCTTCGCGGAATCGATGCCTGCGAGGTCGAGATCGAGGTCAATGAGGGTGGCAATAGCCCTAAGATTATCATCGTCGGCTTGCCTGACGCCGCCGTGCGAGAGAGCCGAGATCGCTTTGTCACGGCCATGCTCAATAGTGGTTTCGTCAGTCCTAAGGGCCACACCACCATCAACCTCGCTCCGGCCGACCTAAAGAAAGAAGGGCCCAGCTTTGATCTGCCGATTGCCCTCGCTGCCATTGGTCTTCGAAGTGAATATGCTCAGAATCCCAATGACTTTCTGATCGCCGGAGAACTCTCGCTCGATGGCAAAGTGCGGCCAGTCAAAGGCGCTTTGAGCATCACGCTGGAGGCTCGTCGCCTCGGAAAGCAAGGGGTTATCTTGCCCGCAGCCAATGCCTGCGAAGCTGCTCGAGTCAGTGGCATCGACGTCCATGGCGTGGCGACTCTCCGCGATGCTCATGACTTGCTGATGGAAGATCCCGTGCGCGCTCCGGTTGATTCTGCCATGTACGCCAATGATACCGTCGCAGAGTACACCGTCGACTTCGCCGAAGTGAAAGGCCAGGTCCACGTCAAGCGCGCCCTCGAAGTCGCTGTGGCTGGTGGCCACAATCTTCTTATGCTAGGACCTCCCGGAACAGGGAAGTCCATGTTGGCCAAGCGTATCCCCACCATCATCCCAATGATGTCCGAGGATGAGGCCATTGAGGTGACTAAAATTCACAGCATTTGTGGCATGTTGGATAAAGAGAATGGCTTCCTCACCACACGCCCATTTCGCTCGCCCCACCACACCATTTCAGATGCCGGTTTGTTAGGCGGATCCAGCAATCCCAATCCCGGCGAGATCAGCCTCGCTCACCATGGCGTCCTCTTCCTTGATGAACTCCCCGAGTTTCGCCGCTCGACTTTGGAGGTGCTGCGACAGCCTCTTGAAGATGGCAAAGTCACCATTTCACGTGCCGCCGGCAGCATGACTTTTCCCGCCGAATTCATGCTGGTTGCCGCAATGAATCCTTGTCCCTGCGGCTACTACGGCGATCTCAAACGCGAATGCCGCTGTGGCCCTGTGCAGGTCCAAAGGTACCGTCAGCGCATCAGCGGGCCTCTGTTAGATAGGATAGATCTCCATGTCGAAGTCCCCTTGATTGACTACAAAGAACTCGCTGCCTCCGAGACAGGCGAAAGTTCTGCTCTCATCCGCGAAAGAGTAGGCAACGCAAGAAAGGTCCAGCGTGCTCGTTTCGCTAAGAACGAAGGCGTCGTCTGCAACAGCGCCATGCAACCACGCCAACTCAAGCAATGGTGCCAACTCGATAGAGAAGGTGACCAGTATCTGGATCACGCCATGAATGAAATGGATCTCAGCGCTCGTGCCTATGACCGCATTCTCAAAGTGGCTCGCACCCTAGCAGACCTCGACGCCCAAGAAAGCATCTCGGCGAACCATGTGCTTGAGGCCATCCAATACCGTTCATTAGATCGCGATCTGTGGAGCTAGAGTAGAGTAGCATGAGCTTCCAGCCCGTGACCCTAGCGGAATGCCAGGCTACCCCGTAGTGTCCAGAAATCCGTTTGCGGCGTAAGTTGCGGACCTTCAAACGGTTGCGGACTCAATAGGGGATAGGAGTTCTCACTGTATTTCTTTGGTCGGTGACTGCAAGAATCAGAAATGGACGTATTCAGACTGATACTGGTGTCTCTGGCAGGCTGGGTGAACCAGCAGCAAGAGCACGTGGGCGACTACATGCAGGAAGAGTTCTGAAGCATTGAATCTGAGTTCGCTCTGGCAAGTGAAGTGAAGCTGGAATGTCGCGAGCGGCTTGGCGGATTACTTCGCTACTACTACCGGGATGCGGCATGATTAGCGGGCGGTTTGAATTTCTGGACACTCCGGGATACGGACAAACGCCCCTTCATAGCACTCCCAATTCTATCGCGCTTCAGGTCATCGACTGACTGTCGAGTTTCATCGGCAAACTCTTCGATCGCTCTGGAGAGCCGCTTCCCAAAGAATACCTTGGAGGGAAGTCCGAAGACCTTGCGGTGAAGCCACAACTCTTGTTCCGCCTTCTCTAGTTCTCTTCGAGTTCTGCGACTCGCTTATCTGTTTCCCCCCCACTCGCATTGTAACCGTATCGTCTCGAAAAGAGAGGAGAAACTTTGGCAGATCGGAGGCTTGCTGACTGGAGCATGAGAACCATTGAGTCATAGTCGCCCGAGCGCTGACTTAATCCTGGGTGACTTTAGGGTGATCTTCGCCCCTTTGATTGACGAAACCCCTTGTTTTATAGGGTTAAAATGGTCGGGGCGGCGGGATTCGAACCCACGGCCTCTACACCCCCAGTGTAGCGCGCTACCAGGCTGCGCCACGCCCCGACTATGTTCCGACGCTCCTTAGGAATCGCATCTTTGGCAAGTTCCTTTTGAACGAATCCCTGGCTGAAATTACCAAAGGATCGAGCGTGATTTCCCATAAATATCCTCTATACTTATGAATGCTTAACTTTCGCGGAGTTCTCGCACTCACGTTGCTATGGTGCTTCTTGATAGCGCCGGCGAGTGCTTTCCGCACGGTGGTGATCGATGCCGGTCACGGCGGGAAAGATGACGGGGCGAAGCGTTATGGTGTGAAGGAGAAGGACTTGAATCTGGATACCGCCAAGCGTCTGGAGAAGATTCTCAAACGGCGTGGCTTTAATGTAGTCATGACCCGGCGCACGGATCGCTTCCTGCCTTTGCAGGAACGCGCAAAGATTGCCAATCGCTATCAAGACGCGGTCTTTGTTAGTGTCCATTACAACGCCCATCGCGACACGTCGGTGAAGGGGATCGAGACCTTCTACTCCACGATGGAGGGACGGAAGCTGGCCTCCGGTATTCAGAATCTCCTGACCAAGCGGATCCGACAGACACGCAATCGTGGGATCAAGTCCGGCAAACAATATGCCGTGCTGAACAAGACACGGATGGTGAGTGTCTTGGTGGAGGCGGGGTTCATCAGTAACACGTGGGAGCGCCGTCGGCTCAATGGGGCATGGTATCGGCAGATCGTGGCCGAGCAGATTGCCAAAGGCATTCTGATTCACAAGTAACAGGGCTCATGTCTTGAGTGTAGATCGCTTCATCAGCGGTGACTGGGGAACGAGCCGTCTACGATTGCGTCTCGTGCGGCAGGAGCCCTTCGAGATTCTAGAAACTGTTGAAAGTGACGACGGAATTGCTGCGGTTTACGACCAGTGGAAAGACGGTAGCCTTTCCCGTGAGAAGCACTTTGAGGCTGTTCTTCGTGAACAGATTGGGAAATTTGGTGAATCAATAGAGAGCTTACCGATGATCCTGTCGGGGATGGCGTCCTCGGCGATCGGTTGGCGTGAGCTTCCGTATGCGCCGTTACCGCACAGATTGAGTGATCCATTGCCGGCTGAGATGGTCGGTGCTGAGCTCGACGTCCGATTAATCTCTGGTCTACGCTTCGATTCACGAGATGTCATGCGAGGAGAGGAAACTCAGGTCATGGGGCTCTGGGGAAATCCTTCGCTTGGTCTTCCGTCCCGATTTCGTGTCCTCTTGCCGGGCACACACAGTAAGCATGTCGTGGTCGAGAATGACACCATTACTGAATTTCAGACCTTCCTGACGGGGGACCTGTTTCAGGCGCTGGGCAAACACACCATTCTCAAACATTCGCTCGATCTGGAGAAGCCTATCAAGGTGGATGATTCTTTTAGGGAAGGCGTCGCCCGGATTCGCGATGAGCCGTTGGACGGCGCGCTCTTCGGTATTCGCTGTGCAGACCTCTTCAATGAGCGCCAACCAGCGGGGAATGCGTCTTATCTCAGCGGGATGCTCATTGGCAGTGAAATGAAGTCGATGAGCAAGACGTCAGAACCTGTGGTCGTGGCAGCAACTCCATTGGGTGAGCTCTATGCGGAGGCGGTGCGTGTCATGGGTGTCGGCACGCGTCTTCTTGTGGTGCCGGAAGTGGCGTTGGACGAAGCCGTCCCCCGGGCACACGCCAGGTTGTTCGGAAGTTCTTCGCAGAGTTATTCACAATCCCTGGACTAACAAAAGTAATTAAGGCGATGCTAGAATTTCCTGAGCGAAGTTCAAATTCACTTGCTGTAGAAGTCGGGTCCGTTAGGCTCGCTCCCTTCTCTGATTACCATGCCTGACGACGATTCTGACTCACCTTCCCAAGATTCCAGCTCGAAGTCCAAGGGAGGTAAGCCGAGTTTTCAGAAGACGAAGCAGAAGTCGTTGTCCGACTTGATGGATGATCCGCGGCAGAGCATGCCGAGCAGTCGCGAGACGGAGATTGGCGTGCTGAGCTGTCTTCTCCAGTCGCCGGACTCTGAACTGCTGGGTGAGGCGATTGAGAATCTGCCAGGGCCAGATTGCTTCTACGTGCCGGCGCACCGAATCATCTTTGAGGGGGTGATGGAAATGTATAACAAGAGTCAGCCGATCGATCTGATTTCTGTCGTCCAGCTCCTGCAGGATCGAAACGAGCTAGAGAAGGTTGGTGGGGCTTCTGCTATCGCGGAGATCTTCTCCTACTCGCCTACAGCGGCCCACTTCTCGTATTACCTTCATATTCTCTCGCAGAAGTATGTGCTTCGGCGGATCATTCAGACGTGCACTGACTGCATCACGCAGGCCTACGAAGATCAGGAGAATGTTGATGGTTTGTTAGACGAGGTTGAGCAACGTATCCTTGCTGTCCGGGAAACGCGTAAGGCCAAGGCGTTCGCCACGATGAAGGATGAGGTCATGAAGGCGATCGCTGAGATCGAGGACATGTACAACAACAAGGGGAAGACGAGTGGTCTTTCCTCAGGGTTCACAGGACTCGATGAGAAGACCAACGGGATGAAGGGTGGGGAAATGATCGTCATCGCGGCGCGTCCATCCATGGGTAAGACGGCCTTTGCTCTGAACATTGTCGAATCGGTAGGCATCGATCAGCAGAAACCCGTCGCTGTTTTCAGTCTCGAGATGCCCACGGCGCAGCTCGTGCTCCGTTTGCTATGCTCGCGGGCAGGAATCGAGATGTCGAAGTTAAACGGCGGTTTTCTCTCACAGAATCGCGATTTTCCGCTGCTCATGAGCGCTGCAGGGACCTTGGCAAATAGCCCGATCTTCATCGATGACTCCCCAGGACTCAGTATCTTGGAGGTGCGCTCCAAAGCGCGGCGCTTGAAGAAGCAGCACGATATTCAGCTTATCGCGATCGACTACTTGCAGCTGTTGAAATCGAACTCCAAGCGGGCTCAGGACAACCGACAGCTTGAGATTGCCGAGATCTCTTCCGGTCTCAAAAACATCGCCAAAGAGCTAAATATTCCTGTCATTGTTCTCGCGCAGTTGAACCGTGGTCCTGAGAGTCGTGGTGGCAAACCACGGCTAAGTGATTTGCGAGAGTCTGGCTCCATTGAGCAGGATGCGGACTTGGTGGGGCTATTACTTCGAGAGAAATACTATGCTGAAGATGCTGCGGATGCCGAGGAGAAGGCGGGCAAGGCTGTGCTCGATGTGGCCAAGAACCGTAACGGTCCGACTGGGGAAGTGCCGCTAGTATTCCTTGAACAGAACATGCGATTTGTTGACCGTGCCTTTGAAGAAGGCGAGGATGGCTTCGACGATCAATGAATCCTGACGATACCCTCTACGAAGACGACAATTTCGAGCCTGACGAACGTCCCGTACCCAAGGTCTTTCATTCATTCTATGAAGACCGGCCGTTCCGCTGCTGCACCTCTTGTGGTGAGGGGCTGAACGATCTCGAAGACATCTATCAAGTCACCAAGACCTTCCATGGTACGGAAGTCATCTTGGAGTACGCAATGTGCTCACCTTGTCAGCAGAACATGCTGAAAGAGCTTTCGGAGGAAAGCGTTGAACGGCTTTCCAAGTTCCAGATGGAGCGCTCAAAGGAGCCGATGAACGATGCGGAGACCGATGACTACAAGTGCGAGTTCTGTTTGCGCTCACGTGAAGATGCCATTGAGAAGAAGCTTCATTTCTCGATGGCTGCGATTTGCTTCGCCACGGAAATGGTCGAGCGGCCGCTCTTTGTCTGTGAAACCTGCATGCTGGAGATCAACGAGAAGATGTCTGAGCAGACCAAACGTCGTTGGCGAGAATTTGTCGATACGCATTTCCCTGGCGTGCCTTCAGGCGCACTTCCGGAGCCGACAACCGTTCCTGTTTGGTGAAAAAAACGAGGCAATTGTCATCTTGGCGAGCATTAGTGCGTGAAAGAGCGAAAAACGAGAGTGGATATGCGCACAAATGAAATTTCTGAGAGTACATTTGTAAAAAGAGATGGAACCCTTTCGATATCGTGCGAACATCCAAGTAGGTTCCTGAGCTCCTACCCCATAATCTCTGTTGGGATAGGAGCTCTTTTTTTTTCTAGATTTAGGCAGGGGATGTTGGCTTTGATAGCCTGCCATGTCTTTGTCGGCTGCGAAGCCACGACGCAGCTCGGAGATCTTACCGTGACTTCGGAAGGATGGCTGATGCGGCCAGGCTCTCCTTCAAACTACCTGAAGCGGCAACTTACTGATCTGGCGCCAGAGGCGGTCTCCGCGAGGGATAAAGAACTCTTTGCGCGCTACTCGAAGTCAGGACCAAGTGTTTGGTCCGACGGCTGGACGTCGAAACTCAATTTTAGCGGCGTGGCGTGGGATGCCCCCCAGGCTGGAACCCTGATTCATCCGCAGTTTGTCGTGTTTGCGAGCCACTTTCCGCGTCGCAAGGGGGAGTCTCTGACGTTTCATGACCGCGCCGGTCGACCCGTGAAACGCAAGATTTTCGCGAGAGCGATGATTAATCGCGTCACGAATCCTGATCTCACCGTGGCGATGCTGGATCAGCCCGTGCCATCGACGGTGACTCACTATCCTCTCCTGCCGGTTGGCCATGATTATCGTGTGCTGAACGGGGCACCTCTCCTTATCACCGACAAGGAGCGCAAATTGCACCTGTTTCGTATCAATCGGGTCAGTCGAAATGGGTTCGAGCAGATTGGGGCCAGGCCGGCATTGGGCCATGAATATGGTTCGGGCTTGGCTGAGCGGCTTGAGAAGGGAGATTCGGGGCATCCAGCATTTGTGTTGGTAAATGGGCGTCTCGTGTTGGCATCGACGCTCAAAGGAGGCGGATGGGCTAGCAAGGGGCCGTTCTTTGGAGGCTCGAAGGTGCAGGCGGCCATTCAGCGAGCGATCACAAAGCTTGCTGGCTCGAATCGAAGCTAAATTTAGCCCTAATTTCGAAATATTTGAGTTAGCGTGTAACAAATGTACAGAAATAGCGAATAGTAAGATAGGACGGGTTCGGTAACGGCCTGAGAGGTTTATTAATGCCCAGGTCGGGGTGACGATTTGACTGGGGAGGACAAATCGCAGCCCGCCTGTCAGGGCATTTGGTTAGCGCTATGTAAGTCGTTGATGTTGTATGATTTTAATGGCTTCGTTAGTCTCCCGAGCCATGGATTCGATGGCGTGGGGGAGCGTTGGGTAGCCTGCACGACCCAGGGGTGCTAGTAACGCGCACCGGATGAGTGCCAGCGCTTGCACGGCGTTTGGCGTTCGCATTCGGGCTCGATCTTCTCCCCACAC
>CALLLI010000080.1 GCA_938082635.1 uncultured Verrucomicrobiales bacterium | reverse complement strand
TGCGCTGAGCTAGGCCAGCAGTGAGACCGTAGAGAGTCGGCGGAGCCCCACGCCGCAGATCACCAGGGGTGGGTGCCCCTTGGTGTGCCCAGACAGCGCGAGTAGCGGCGTTTCAGGCCTCGACGGGGCGAAATCCGGCCCCCGATGCACGACTAACAAGCAGCCATCTACTCAAGGGAATTCTTACATTGAGACATCGTTAATAGGATAGGCTAAGGTCGTGCCGCACCAACATTGGAAGCGCATTCGTTTCGACGATGGGAAGGATCTTGGCTACAAAGCTTGTCCCGGTTTGCTTCTAGAGGATGGCAAACTTCAGCAGAAGTGGGCCCACTTGAAGGCTGCGATTCAGGGCTATCACAGGCAATTTTAATCACCTTGCCTCACTGTCGCTACTCCTTCTAGAGTAGATGCATGAGCAGTACACGGCGCGGATTCCTTAAATCAACTCTTGGCCTAGCGGGCCCTCTCATTGTCCCTGGATCGGTCCTCGGCAAGGATGGGGCCACCCCACCCAACGAGCGCATTCAGTTGGGCTGCATCGGTGTCGGCGGCATGGGTAGCGGCAACCTCGCCGCGTTCCTCCAGGACAAGCGTGTCAAAGTCCTTGGTATCTGCGACGTGGATGCGAATCATCGCGCGAAAGGCTTGGATACTGCCGGACTCAAGCCCGAGGCAGGGACCGGCGACTTCCGTGAACTCATCGCAAGAAAGGACATCGACGCAGTGATGATCGCCACGCCTGACCACTGGCATGCACTCATTACGGGAGCCGCGATCAAGTCTGGCAAAGACGCCTATTGTGAGAAGCCCCTGGCCGCGAGCGTGGTCGAGGGACGCTATGTCTGCCGCTTAGCAGAACAACACAAGCGAGTGATCCAATGCGGCACCTGGAGACGTTCTGGGATCTACACACGGATGGCCTGCGAATGGGTCAGAAATGGCTACATTGGCAAGCTCAAGCAAATCGAAGTCGGCGTGCCTGCGAAATTCGAGATCCGCCACGGCAAATTCACCGGGCTCGAACAGCCCGAGGCCACCCCGAAAGAGCTCGACTACGACATGTGGCTGGGCCCAGCACCAGATGCGCCTTACACCGCTGCTCGCTGCCATTTCAATTTCCGATGGAATACGGACTACGCCCCAGGCTACATCACAGACTGGGGAGCGCATTTCCTGGACGTAGCACAGTGGGGCAATGACAGTGACAATACTGCCCCCATCTCGGTAATGCCTAGCGAAGTGATGCACCGAGATCGCGGCCTCTACAATGCACCCGAGGCATTCCGGCTCGACTATCACTATGCTAATGGGGTGGAAATGACCATGATCTCCACCACAGATAAAGCTCTCTGGGGAACCAAGTTTATTGGCGAGGAAGGCTCTGTCTTCACAGAGAACAGCAAGCTCATCACGAATCCCGAAAGTTTGCGGACGACCAAGCTCAAACCGACAGACAAGAAACTCTACGAGTCGAACAACCACCACCGCAATTTCATCGACTGCGTCTATTCACGTAAAACCACCGCCTCTCCAGCAGAAGCAGCCCACCGCGCAGCTACCTGCTGCCACCTCGGAGGCATCGCTGCCACGACCGGCACGGAGATTCAGTTCGACCCCACCAAAGAAGCGATCACGAACTCCGATGCAGGCCACAAGATGCTTAAACGTGAAATGCGTGGCGAATGGCAGCTTAGTTAGCGCTCCCCTCCAAAAGTGAAGAGATTGACGCAAATGGGCGTTTCTTGGGTTCTTAGATACTTTGCCGCATGCCTGCATTTCCAAAACGAGCGAATTTATTAGAAATTTCTAGATTTTAATAAATTTATCATGTTTTCTCAACAGGCGACAATGATTGCAAATTTTCCAACGACCAAAGCCACTCGGTCCGCCGGGCTCGAGGTACCTGTCTTTGCCATTCCCAGGGATGGCGATCTCGGCTGCGGAGACACCCAGGTCGTTCACGAACTGATCGACCTCGCTCATGCCGTCGGCCTGCAGTCACTCACCGTGCTGCCCATCCAGGAAACGGTGAAGGGCAACGATCCGGCCTCACCTATTAGTGTCTACGCCTTGGACCCCATTCTCCTCGACGTCTCACCATGGACCTTGGATGACCTGCAACCGGCCACCTATGATGAGGTCACGCAAACTTCAGCAACCAAGAGCGGCGCGACGAACGTACACGGCTTGGCCTACAATCGGGTCAAGAAGGTGAAGCTCGATCTTCTCTGGCAGGCATTCGAGCACTTCTGGGAAGCCCATTTCTTGAAAGGCTCGATCCGCGCTCGGGACTTCCACCGCTTCTGTCATCGTGAAAGAAAGTGGCTACCAGACTACTGCATGTACCGGATGCTCATGGACTTCGAGCAAGGGCACGAGTCATGGGAAAACTGGAGCAAAGACTACGGACGTTACGAGGAAGCACGCCAGTTTGTAGCGGCTATCTCCGCGAAGAAACCGGAAGCTCTGGAACGCCAGTTGGCCTTCTACGCCTATGTGCAGTGGATCGCCGATATCCAGTGGCGCGATGTCCGGGCGCATGCCGAACGGCTCGACATCCGACTGATCACCGATCTCCACTGCGGCATTTCACCTCACTGTGCAGAGTTCTTCCGCGAACCTGGTGGCTTCCGCCTCGAAACCAGCGAGGGCCGTCAGACAGCAGTCTACGAAGGCAACCTTCTTGGGCACTTGGAGCATCGCCTGCGCCGCCTCAGCTCGATCTTCGATGAGTTTCGCATTCCCGACTTTCGTCAGACTATTCGGCAGGTGAACCAGGACGAGGGGCTGAAGACTTTCATCGACCGCCTCCCCAATCCGCATGTTTCCGAGACCACAGCATCCACGATCAGAATAGCCTGGGAAAGCCTACCCTCACTCTCGATGGAATCTTCGCAGCTCTGGCCTGCACCTAACGGCGAACTGAAACCTCCCGGTGCGAATGCTCAGATGAGCTTCTCCTCTTTCGGAGCGAATTCCCTGCGCCGCCTGTGGGCAAATGACAAGACTTTCCGTCGACGTTTGAAGAATCAATGGGCGGTGAACCCCAAGAGCTACGACCTCAAGACAACACTAGCACTCCTGCATAAGCTCTTCCAATACCCTGCCAAGCACGTGCAAATCTCCTACCTCGACCTGGCAGGTCTGGAGAACGACCCCGAATCAAACTGGCTGGCCCGCTACCAGAAAAGCCCCAGAGAAATCATGGAAGATCCGGATTGGGGCAGCTTCCGCGAGGAATTTCGAAAGATTCTCCAGCAGACCTCTCGCCTCGACGATTCCCCGGAAAAACCGACGGAATCCGAGTGACAACGCTCACGTTGGGTGTTCAGGTGCGACCGTGTCGAGTGACGCCGAAAGCATTTACCGCCGTCAGGTCCAAGCCAGCATTGCTAGCATGGAGGCCTCCCTTGTCTTAGGGGCAGCCGTTTCGAAGGCAGCCACGCTTATGACAGGTGCTTTCGGAAAGGGGAAGCACCTTTACGCCTGTGGCAACGGAGGCAGTGCAGCTGACGCCTCGCACTTTACTACAGAACTCCTCTGTCGTTTGAAGGACGATCGGGCACCGTTGCCAGCCGTGGCCCTGACCGCAGATAGCAGTTTCCTCACCGCGACATCAAACGACTACGGCTATGATGAAGTCTTCGCCCGTCAGTTGCGGGGACTGGGGAAATCTGGTGATGTGCTAGTAGCAATCTCTACGAGTGGAGATTCCACCAACATCAAGCTGGCCCTCGAAGTGGCAAAGGAGCAGGACATGGTGAGCGTGTCTCTGTTAGGCCGAGAAGGCGGGCTCTGCGCGGGTTTGGCAGATGCAGAGATCATCGTGCCGTGTCAATCCACCGCTCGTATCCAGGAAGTGCATCAGGTCATCATCCACACACTTTGCCTTATCACAGAACACACCTTGTTCGGCATGCCTGACAGTCTCTAGAATTTCATAACACCAACACACCAATCTAAGTAGCTAGACCCTAACGAATGAAAGATCCCATCACAGTATCCGTCACCGGCGCCGCCGGACAAATCGGTTACGCGCTCCTCTTCCGCATTGCCTCTGGTTCCATGTTCGGCCCAGATCAACCCGTCAATTTGCGCCTCATCGAGATCGAGCCCGCACTGTCGGCTCTAGAAGGCGTCGTCATGGAGCTCGATGACTGTGCCTTTCCCCTCCTCCAAGAAGTCGTTCCCACGGCGGATCTGAACGAAGGTTTCCGAGGCGCCAATTGGTCCCTCCTCGTCGGTAGCGTCCCGCGCAAAGCCGGCATGGAAAGGAAGGACTTGTTAGATATCAATGGCAAGATCTTCACCGGTCAGGGCCAAGCCATCCAGAAGAACGCCGCTTCGGATGTTCGTACGTTAGTAGTCGGCAATCCTTGTAATACGAATTGCTTGATCGCGATGAACAACGCGAAGGACATCCCAAATGATCGCTGGTTCGCCATGACCAAACTGGATGAGAATCGCGCCAAATCTCAGTTGGCATCCAAAGCCGGAGTGCACGTCAGCAAGGTCAGTCAGATGATCATCTGGGGAAATCACTCGGCCACCCAGTATCCTGATTTCTACACGGCGCAGATCGGTGGGCAGCCCGCCACTTCCGTCATCTCCGATGAAGCTTGGCTAAAAGGCGAGTTCATCAGCACGGTCCAGCAACGCGGGGCTGCTATTATCAAAGCCCGTGGTGCCTCCTCGGCCGCATCCGCCGCTAATGCCATCGTCGACTCCGTGCGCTGCTTAACGAGCCCCACCCCACAGTGGGACGTGAATAGCGTCTGCGTCTGTTCGGACGGCAGCTACGGCGTGGATAAAGGCCTCATCGCTTCACTCCCCATCCGCACAAACCGTGATGGCTCTTGGAGCGTCGCCGAAGGCATTGAGATCAATGACTTCAGCCGTGAGAAGATCGATGCCTCAGTCAAGGAACTCAACGAAGAGCGCGAAGCAGTCAAAGACCTCCTTTCGTAAGAAAAGTGTCTAAAAATAGACACTTTTGGCGAAATTTAGACAGCTGAATAGGACAAGATCGAACCTTCCGACAAATGTACTTTAATTCACATTCGACTGGCATATAACGTGCTCCCGACAACCTAGAGTTGGGGATTCCTCTAACAACATCACACCCAACACCCTAACCATACAACATAAGTAAGACACGATGCCCAAATTCAAATTGGAATACCTCTGGCTGGACGGCTACACACCCGTGGCCAATCTACGTGGCAAGACCTCGGTGAAGGAGTTCGACTCCTTCCCTAGCCTCGAACAACTGCCAGAATGGGGATTCGACGGCAGTTCCACTCAACAAGCTGACGGCAGCGATTCCGACTGTATCCTCAAACCCGTGAGCGTCTACCCTGACAGTACTCGTAAAAATGGCGCTCTCGTCATGTGCGAAGTCATGCTGCCTAACGGTGAGGCTCACCCATCAAACACTCGCGCCGGCATCCCTGATGATCCCGATGCTTGGTTCGGCTTTGAGCAAGAGTACTTCCTTTACGAGGATGGACGGCCGCTGGGCTTTCCTAAGCATGGCTACCCATCGCCACAAGGCACTTACTACACCGGCGTTGGATTTAGCAACGTTGGCGACGTCGCTCGCCAGATCGTCGAGGAGCACCTCGATATCTGTCTTGACGCTGGCATCAATCACGAAGGCATCAATGCCGAGGTTGCTAAAGGCCAATGGGAATTCCAGGTCTTCGGTAAGGGTTCCGCTAATGCGGCCGACCAAGTCTGGGTGGCCCGCTACATCCTTGAGCGCGTCTGCGAAAGCTACGGCGTCGATATAGAATACCACTGCAAGCCACTCGGAGACACGGACTGGAACGGCTCTGGCATGCACGCTAACTTCTCCACGAAGAAGCTTCGCGAAGAAGGCGGCAAAGATTACTTCGAAAAAGTCATGGACTCCTTCAAGAAGAACATGGAAGAGCACATCGCCGTCTACGGACCAGATAACCACATGCGTTTGACTGGCCTCCACGAGACCCAAGCGATCGATACCTTCTCATGGGGTGTTGCTGACCGTGGCGCTTCGATCCGAGTGCCTCACGCCTTCGAAAAGAACGATTGGAAGGGCTACCTCGAAGACCGTCGCCCGAACTCACAAGGCGACCCTTACGCCATCGCTGGCCGGATCCTCAAGACCGTCCAGGAAGCAGGCTAAGTCGCCTGACAACTTGCTTTACGAAAGGCGCATTCCCGCAAGGGAATGCGCCTTTCCTCGTTTTACAGAATTACTCCTCAACGTTCCTATTTCGGATAGAACCCGAGTATGTGTTCATATTGCCATTCTCCAGTCACCAAGAGCCGACATTGCTGATCAATGAACTCAGTTAGCGTGCGTACTCGCCAACTGAGTGCCCCCATCGTAAGCGTAGCTGACAATTTGCCCAAGACGCCCCTCAGCACTCGGCGCCATGTCAATGCATTCATGATCCCCACCTCCATTGGCGGTGAAAGGAAGCCATCTGGGATGATAGAACCCGCTGGCAAGTGCTGGCGTGTCATTTGGAATGTCCAAGAGATCGGTCTGATCCCTCGACTACCGAACAGAGGCACTGCTGCCACTCAATGGGTTCACCGAGAGAATGCCAGTGCCCATAGGGAAAGAGGTGCACGTCGAACAGGATAACCGGTTCGCGTTGCCCTCGCTCCTGGCCATCATGAATTCGATAGAGTTCCTTCGCCTCTTCTGACAGAGCATACCCCGTGACTTCCTCAACTCTGGCAAACTCACTTTCCGCACACCCAGGCCGCAAGAGCCCTAGCATCTCTTCTGCTCCCACATGCTTTACCTGATGAGTATACATTCTCAAGTTTCATTAACTGACATGTCACAATCCTATTTATAGGACAGAAGCCCTTCAATGAGTTTGTCGAGTCTTTTTCATCACACTCGCACATAGATCTTACGCCGATGGAGCCACCAGCAAATGAACACGGCCAATCCCATTCCCCCGAGAGCGATGATCACATCTCCCAGCCCATGCGAGAGACCATCGGCAAAGCCCTTGATCGGCCCGCCCAGCACACGACTGACAACATCATCAAAGTTCATCACATTGCCTAGCAAATAGATCGTGATGGGATTGAGCCCGACCCAAATGAAAGGCTGAGCCCAATTAGAATGTCCTTTGACATCGATCGCCCAATAGAAGAGCGCCATGAACAACGCGCTCCAACCTGCAGCCACGAGCACGTAGCTGCTCGTCCAGAGCTTCTTGATCACCGGAAATTGCAAACCCCACAAATGGCCAAAAACGATGGCAACCACACCGGCTCCTGCTAACCACAGCACCTTCTGCTGCTGTGTCGTCTTAGAACAGCGCAAGAACATGCCCACAAACACGCCAAGCAGGCACGTCGCTATAGCAGGCAAAGTTGAGAGCAACCCTTCTGGATCATGCAACCCGTCCCATTTGAAGAAGGGCACGTACTTGGAATCCACCCAGTTAGCAAGATTCTTGCCCTCGTCGAAGCTCACCTGGTCCAAGCCCGGCATCGGCACAAAGCTCATCAAGGCCCAGTAACCGCCTAACAGGCCAACAGCGGCAAAGAGGAGACCACGTGGTTTGAGATAAAGATAGAGCAATCCCGCACACAGATAGCAGATCGCAATTCGTTGGAGCACTCCAAACAAGCGAATCCCCTCGATACCCTCACGTCCGGAAAGGTCATTCCCCCACCCTCCGTAGTAGACAATCCCGATCAGATAGAGAATCACACCGCGCTTGATCACACGACGCGCAGCAGCGGCCTTGCCGCCACGTTCCTCAGCTCGCGCTAACGCAAATACCAGCGAGATGCCGGCCATAAACACGAAGAGAGGGAAGATGAGGTCGTAAAAACGAAACCCCTCCCAGGCCACGTGATTCAGCTGCTGAGCAAGGACGTGCATCGGCCCAGACTCTGCCGCCTTCCAATGCTCCAACGCGTGCCCGATCGAATCTCCACCCATGATGAACATCATGTCGAATCCCCGCAGAGCATCGAGCGAAGCCAGTCGATTAGAAATCGGGTACTTTTCGTCATCCGGTGGCGTTTCCATTATCAGCAGGATTAACCCAGCGCCGGACCACTTAGCGAGCCTTTATCGAATCCAATCCCTACTCTCAGAAATGATTCTTCTGCCCAAGGGCAATATGAATCTTATTTTTAATTATGGCTTCTATATAATAATGAAAACTCAAACCACAAACATATCGCAGAAATGAAGATCACCCTAAACCAGCACAACAACCGCGGATTCGGCCTCAAAGAACTCATGTTCGGCCTTGCAGCCCTTGCTGTTGCTGCCCACTTCGTCAGCCCCAGTTTGACTCAGATCTCTCAAAAAACCGGCATGAAAATAAGTGAAACCAAGGCAAGCGCCCACTCACTCTTCCGCCCAGTCTTCGCACCTTCCAAGTAGTAGGCTCCCGCCTCTTCCCCTCAGGGAGGAAAGCCAAAGCCCAGCTTCACTGCTGAGTATTCAGGATGAATGCTGCCATCCGCCCTTCGGATGATGAGCGGAGGTTCTTCCCATGTCTGATCTTGGATGTCCTCCGGTAGATCAGCAGAGCGCATCAAGATAAAGACGCCCAAGAGTGGCGGTTCACCCTCTCTGAGGACAATCGAGCGCTGCCGGACGATCGTAAGGCCAGCAGCCTTCGCCCCTATGGCAACGCGCTCCGCTTGCTCGCTCGGTGTGACCGGAAACACGCAGGCAAAGGTCCCTCCGATTTCCAAATGCCTCGCCGCCGTCTGACAATAGTCCGCAATGGTGCCACGCACTTCAAACCGGCAAGCAACCTTCTGAGGATGGTCACCTTTCACCCCTGAGCCCAATGGAAAGTAGGGTGGGCTTCCGAGCACTAGATCGAACCTCTCGGTCTCACTCAGAATCTCGGTACCACGTAAATCTCCTTCACGGATATCGAAACGCTCCTCCAATCCGTTCCATCTTACGGACTTTCGCGCCAAATTTACGCTTTCTCCTTGTGCCTCTACGGTCACCACCTGCGTGCCTGGTAATCGCCACGCAGCCACCATGGCCACGGTGCCTATGCCACTGCCAAGATCTAGAATGGACCGCGCGCTGGGACACCAAGACGTGCCATACCAGGCGGTGAGAAGGTCATCCGTCGAGTAACGATGTCCCTTCTTCAATTGAAAGATCCGATAGTGTCCACACAGAACATCAAGCGTCTCGCCCGGCCCCACTGCTAACTCAGGATCTTCGCCATTTCCTGGCACCGTAGGCCCAGGAATCGCATACCCACGAAAGTGCGTCTTGGGTGAAATGTCCTTGCTCATGAATATCCAGCCTCTGCCGCATCGACTGTTTTACGTCGAAGCGGAGATTCGAGTTCCTGAAATGCTATCCTACTCGGCGGCGTAACCAGCCTCGGGAGTGCCGTCGTCCTGTAAGTGTCCGCTTGCCCAGAGAAGCCCACGGGCCACAAGGTCGAGATAGAGCGGCTCCATCATGGTCTCATTATGATGGCCCACCGTTGTGGAGAAGACACGGCCTTTGCCATGCTCATTCACCCAGACACACGGTTGCCTCACCTCACCACCATCGATAGTCCCATCCGCAAGGACAGTCGCGGTCGGCCACACTTTCTTCACGTTGTAGAGTTCCCCTTTAGGGGTGGTCCAGAGGTAGGGGAATCCTTGCATCACCGGGTGCTCGTTTGCCGTCTTCCGGATCGTGATCGGATGCTTCTTCCCGTGGTTCATGGAAGTCACGCCAAGAAACTGTGGCCAAGCCTTGGTCTCAACCTTCCAGTGATAGCTGTGTGCAGTACAATGGATGCCAACGGCTCCTAGCCCTTGCTTATGAGTCTCTGTGATAGCTTCGATGTACTTCTCGTCCTTCTCACGAGCGAAACAGATATTGTAGACGACGGCGTCATAGCCAACATGCCAATCCTTCTCTAACAACTTCGCATACCGATGCTCGTGGCCGCTGCCTCCGGCATGAATGACCTCCCAATCGATGTTCGCACGTTCACTGATACCAGCACTGAGAATCTCTTTTTGATGCTCGTAATCATGACAACAGCCACCAGCGAACATGAGGACCTTGAGCGGACCTTTCTTGGCATTCTCTTCCTCAGCAGCACTAGCAGTCTGCAACGAGCCCTGTTGAGTGAGAAGCGTGGCAGCCGCAGCTGCTGCAAATGAGAGAGGGATAAACTTACGTCGATTCATAGCATGACCGTAGGTGACAACGTGGATCATTCACAACCCCTAAAAACAAAGAGGCGCTTCCTTTGACAGGAAGCGCCTCAGATTAGCGAATTCTAAGAATCAAACGTCCTACTTCTGAACGCCGCGATAGAACCCAGCGCCCAGTCCAGCTCGGGCAGCATCGGATTCCTCAAAGGGACCTGTCTGATCCGCTGCGATGACTTCCCACATCACCAAGTCCTCAGAGAACTCGATGTCGTAAGTAGCCCCGTCCGGCACCTCAAACGAGAGATTGCCATCGGCTGAGAAGCTAACTGTGCCAAACGGCGCAGGCTCTCCGCCACCAATGCCGCCTCCTGTTGGGAATGGCGAGGAAACGAGGCCTGCAATATCCTCAGCACTGAGAGCGCTGTTGTAGGCCGCCCAGCCATAAACCACACTGCCGTCACCCATTGGGTCCACAGGACCTGGGATGCCTGCCTGCATGAGATTCACTTCTCCAGAGAGTTCTACGGCCCCTGATGATGTTCCCACGAGCTCACCATTGATGTAGAGATGGGTTTCACCAGCAGCCGAATCACTGACAAAGGCGACATGCACATCTTCACCGAAGACGGAGGCGACTCCATCAAAGACATTATCGACAACACCAAACTCAGTCGTTCCGAAGACCCCTAGCATATTCCACTGGTCTAGCTTGAGCGCCCAAACGTCGTTTCCAGCAATCGCCGTAGAGGCTTCACCTTGATTGGCATTGAAGGAGAATTCAAACGTCGCGTCCCCTGACAATTCGCCAAAATTGACAAAACCAGGCTCCGTCTGAGGTCCAGCAGAAATAGCGACGGGATTGAGAGCGCCGCGCACATCAGCCACGTCAGCCACACCTAAGAGCTCCACTTCAGCAATCTGCATGCTGTTTGTGGCGCCAGCGTCCTTCAGCGTAGGGAAGATCAAACGGTAGGAAACGTAGGCTGCCGCATTCCCGAACGTGATTTCTTCATGAATCAGGCCAGTGGTGACCGGGCTCGACGAATCCATATTTCGATCGGAAGGCAACGCGAGGTCACCTTCGGAAATGACTTCAAACGGGCCGTCTGGTCCGACGGTAGAACCACTCAGCTGATAACTAGCGGGGTCTCGCTCTTCAACGTCGTTAGCCGTGTAGAGACGAAGCCCGCTCACGACCGTAGCCCCAGCACTTGGAGTCACGATGAATCCAGAATTGAGATCGAGGAAGTTGAGATACTTTGCCGCAACATCATCGATCACGTGACTAACAACCTCACCTGCTGGAGGCAGCCCGGAAGCATCATCATCATCATTCTCTCCATCTACTCTAACAATTGGGTCTCCAGGAGCGGTGACGTCTTGGGCCACCGTAGGAGTCTCTGGTGTAGAGGCCGTCTCTCCAGGATTCGCAAAGAGGAACTGCACTTCATCTTCCGCGAGTTCCCGCGAATAGATCTGCACGTCATCGATAATGCCAGTGAAACCGAAGCCTCCATTAAGAGCGCCGATCTGAATGACCGACGGAGCGACATCTTCATAGCCATTCCCTTCCTCCAGTTCACTCACGAGCACACCATCCAGGTAGAGACGAGTTCGGGTAGATCCTAACTCTAGTCCATTCTGGTCGAGCTGAGTGATGACGACATGGTGCGGCTGTCCAACCGTTACCACTGGATCAGTCTCGATCTCCTGGCCTTCCTGAACAAACCACAGAAGCGGATTGGAATCGCCCACAGCGACTGTTGCCAAGGCAAATGGATCTCCAGCCGCCGTGCCCTTGGCTAGAAGCATCGACGCTCCGACATCCGCAGCATCTGGCTGCATCCACATCGAAATCGTGAGATTCTGGAGCGATGGAATACTAGCACTGGCATCCAGCTGCCCAAATCCACCTCCATCAGTCGGCTCACCGCCATCACTGAAACGCACGCCTGTCCCTGTGGCCAAGCCCGTAGCTTCCAAAGTGAACGAGCCACCACCAGCTGCGCCGTAAGTGCCATGATAGCGCTGCCCCGAGGCATCCAAAATGTTTGTGCCACTCGTTTCATCCATCTGGTAGTGGGCAACCAGTCCAGACGGATTCGTCACCCTAGCGGTCACATCGAGTATGATGCTAGCTTCTCCACCATCGTTGCTCATGATCTCGATGCCAGCCTCAAACACGCCAGACTGACCTTGGGGATCAAACTCAACGATGATCACGCCTTCTTCTGCCGAAGCCAAGTTCTCTGGGAAAGAGACGACGTTGTAGAAGTCTTTCTCAGGCCCTGTCGGTGCCACACTGGAGATGGTGAGATCCTTAGTCTCACCGCTGTTGAAGACGACAATACGTCGCGTCTGCACTGAAAGATCATTTCCCAAATCTCCGAACGTGTTGCGGGTAGAAACCGTCGCATTCGGATCATCAAACAGAATCAGTGGGAACCCTTCTGCCGTGGGGCCGCCTAGTGATTCGATCTCCACATCAGACATCTTACCTTCGCGGATCTGCACGCTGTTTGCATACCATCCGACATTCTCATCACCATTGTCGGCAAAGAGAATCGCATATCCTTCTAACAAAGCACGACGAGGTTGATCAATACTATTCTGTTCCCAGTCGATCAATTTGATGCCATTCGCATACTTGGTCACGACTGGAGGATCCGCAGCGAGATCGACGGCAAAGACCATCCGATACCACTCGCCAGCTTCGATCTTCTCTCCTTCAGGGAAGCCATGATAGCCACCGCCACCCTGGCCAATCGTGCCATTCTGCCAGAAGAAATCGCCATCCCCAGAATTCGGAATCGTTCCATCTGCACCAGGTCGCGGCGAATCAATCTGGATGATTCCACCAGCCCCACTCGCATCTGGAGCCACCATGACATCCATCAGGAGTGTGTATTGATTGACTCGGGTGCCTCCACCATTCGGAGCGATCCCATGATACATGACGTAGCCGACATCTTTCCCGTTTCCATCAGGCTTGGGCACGAACATCACATTGGCAGGCTCGCCATTGATATCAGGAACGCTCAATTCGGTCGTGGTGCCAAACTCCGTGGTATCGCCCAAGGCGGCTCTTAGAAACTCCATGTCACGGCCCGTGCTAGCGACAAGATCTCCGTTATCGAAATCCCACTGGCCAGTCACCGTGGTCACGCCTTCGCCAGGAGAGATCTCAAAGTCCCACGTCCTTTCGAAGCTACGGCCTGCAGTGTCCTCGTACACGACCTTTACAGCATTGGCCAGATCCTCACGGGCTGGGTTTGGTTGATAAGCAATGCTCGTCCGGCCAGCAGTGCTGGAAATCGTGGAGTCGCCTGTGACATCCCTGTCATTGACAAAAATCTGCACAGAATTGGCGACGACCAAGGCAGCAGAATCTAGGAGCAAAACTTCAATCTTATCTCCAGCAGGAATTCCACGAGAACCTGGCTGTGGTCGAATTTCAGCAATGTAAGGATGATTATGATTCGTCGCGGTGCTCGATTGGAACGCTTTGATAGCGCGCGCATCATCCGGATCATTGATCAGAATCTTGTCTCCCGTAGCAGAATCCACAGAGTAGAGCTCCAGGCCTGCGCCGCCCGTCTTCTGGAGATAAATGAGTCTAAACGGATACAGCCCATCGATCGGAGCGGTGAACGTGAATGTGTAATCATCTGGAACTGATGCGAACTGCGGAGCATCCGCTGACCTGACATACTCACCAAGCTTAGGCGCGAGGAAATCACGAGGATTGGTGCCAGCATAGACTGCGAACGTGTCATCATCACCGCCACCCGCTGCGTCTGTCCTCGCGATCCAGACTTGACCACCAAAGGTGTGCTCTCCAGCAGTGAGTTCTAGATAAGTCACGATCTCCGTCGTGAAATTCGTCGTGTGACCTTCGGTTCCTGGGATGCCCGGGAAGAGCGCGTTCGGATTAAAATTAGTGATGGCTCCACCGCCCTCATCAGGATTGCCGTTGACATCTTCCACCAAGGCTTCCATTTCAAAGTTGATCGTTCCCTCGATAGAGAAAGAACCATCATCATTATCGCCAACATTGGCTTCATTGGCGACCACGGCACCTCCATCCGTCAGCGTGCCATTCAGTTGGAAGATCCCTCGGCTCAAAACCGAAGGAAGGCCAACGCCACCTTCCGGGGGAGCCGGTGCCTGGACGGAACGCACAAGGAATCCTCCATCGCGCCCACTGCCTACGGGACCGGGAACTGAATCGGGGATGTCGACTGCCAAGCCCGGGAGGGCCGTCGACAGAAGGGTTAAACAGATCGAGCGAAAGGGTAATTTCATAGCAATACCGAATGAAGCACAGAACACAACAAGTGCCTCAACAGATCTACTCCATGATTGAATTTTCCAACGAACGCCGCTTAAAATCGACGCATGAGCTCCGCACCCACACTTATCCTGGCGATCACGGCGACACTCCTTGCCTCAGCGTTTGCTGCGGGGCGGCCGAACATTCTATTCATCATGGTCGATGACATGGGCTACGGAGATCCCGGTTGCTACAATCCCAACTCAAAGATCCCCACGCCCAATATCGATGGCCTCGCTTCTCAAGGGATGCGTTTCATGGATGCACACGCGCCTGGCCCACTTTGCCACATGTCCCGCTATGGCCTGCTGACTGGACAGTATCCGTTCCGCACCGATGTGAAGCGCTGGCCAAACCACGCTCTCATAGGCAAAGATCAGACCACGATAGCTTCCCTGCTAAAGAAGCAAGGCTATCACACGGAGATGGTCGGCAAATGGCATCTCGGATTTGAAGAGAATGGCTACGAGAATCCGCTTCCCGGCGGCCCAGTCGATGTGGGATTCCATTCTTACTTTGGTATTCGAGCATCGACTGACATCCCTCCCTATTTCTATATCAAGGATCGCAATGCAGTCAGTCCACCTACGGTAGAAATATCAGCAAAGGCCACCGAAGGCTGGTCACCCATTCAGGGAGAGTTCTGGCGGAAAGGCCTCATCGCTCCGAATCTGAAGTTACATGACGTGCTTCCACGCTTCACTGATGAAGCCGTCACCGCGATTGAGAAACACTCGAAGAAGGCACGTGAACAACCACTCATGCTCTACCTCGCCTACCCCGCTCCGCACACACCATGGCTTCCTTCAGCCGAGTATGTCGGCAAGAGCAGAGCCAGCATGTATGGTGACTTCATGGTCATGGTGGATGCCATGATCGGGAAGGTGTTAGATTCGCTCGACAAAGCTGGCATGCGCGAAGACACGCTCGTCATCTTCACGGCTGACAATGGTCCCGTATGGTATGAGGAAGACTCAGTAAGATTTGGACATGACTCGAGTGGTCCCCTTCGTGGAATGAAAGCAGACGCCTGGGAGGCAGGCCATCGCATGCCCTTCATCGTAAGATGGCCTGGCCAAGTGCAGCGCGGCAGCATGAGCGAACAGACCATCTGTTTCACCGATATGTTAGCCACCCTAGCAAGCATCACAGGGTACACACGCAAGCCAGAAGAGGGACCGGATAGCTACGATTTCTCCGATGTCTTGTTAGGCAAACGCGACGAGGAGCAACCCGTCCGACCGCATCTCGCCATGCGCTCTGGCAGTGGCTTCATGACGGTGCGTGTCGGCGATTGGAAACTCATCGATGGGTTAGGCTCAGGTGGCTTCACAAAACCCAACCGAATCAAGCCCAAGGGCGGCAAAGCTCCTGGACAGCTCTACAATCTCAAAGACGACCTCGGCGAGACAACGAATCTCTACGCCGAGCGCCCAGAGATTGTCGAACGCCTCCGCAAGACCTTGGCCCAAGTGGCTGGTCAGTGAGATTGAGGCTCCTTGGACTGCGCGAGACTTGTCTCCGCTTTCCACAGGCTAACGCCTTAGCAAAGCACCCACCCTTAACGAACCTCCAACAAAGCCGTCTTTAGGAAGTTTTTCTTAGCCAAGGCCTTCTCGGCCCGTTCGCGCTGTTCGAGATTCAGGTCCGATCGAGAGACCACTTGTTGCAGATTGCGTTCGGTCAATGACAGCTTGTCCAAAGCCGGTACGGTAGAAGCGCCGGGTGAAAACCGGTACACCCACCCAACGCATCCCTCAGAACAACATGAGCCTGCCCGCTCCGAGTGAGGCATCAATTGCTGTCCTCGCGACGGCGCACGCCTTGTGACGAGTTCGGACAACTCATTGGTTTAGAACGCTCTCTCGCAGTCAGAGCGCTCGGGAATAGTCGCTCCGGGATCACTTGACCCCTCACACTCCGCAGCCCACCGTCACCATGTTCTGTGGGGAAAGGTTCTATGCGG